>CAUZBV010000500.1:0-3250 GCA_963578115.1 Myxococcales bacterium | reverse complement strand
TGGCCAAGCGGGCTTTGACGCCACGCTCGAAGAGGTGCTTCATCTGGTGACCCACTACGGTTTCTCGGCGGTGTATCCAGACGTGTTTGGCGAGACCAAAGGGTCGTCCATCGCCGACGCCATGGATCTGGCCCGGGGCGGCTACTTTGCCACGGTTCCCAACACCTATCCCCCCGAGGCCTGGTACCACTACGACGACATGACCTGTGAGTACGGCTGCATGGTGACCGAGTACTTCTATTGGGCCTTGACGTCCCTATTGGGCGCACAGGACTATCCGGGCCGCTGCGAGGACATCGCCGTGGAATGGGAGGCTTGTACGGAGGACAAGGTTCAGTCCATGGATCCCGCGGTATACGCCTTGCTCACCGATCCCCAATACAAGCTGCCCACGGTGATACCCGACGGGACATACGGGAATTAGCGGGTTGTATCTGGAATTCTTGCGCGCGCTGGCCAAGATGCGCCGATAGATTCCTACCAGGGCAAGGAGTTGCCATTTTGATGCCAAAAGCCGCCGGTGGTGTCCAAGGTTAACTCATCGATGCGTGCGATGAGGCCCTGAGCGGATTCGGGGGTGTCGCACAAGCCTTGGTGTCCCGTCATATCGGTTCGAACCCAGCCCGGATGCAAGACCGTCACCGCGATGTCATGGGGTTGTAAGTCAATGGACAACGACTTAAACGCCATGTTCACGGCCGCTTTGGACATGCGATAGCCATAATGCGAACCGGAGTCGTTGTCGCCGATGGAGCCCATCCGGCTGGTGATAACTGCGACCTTTGCGCCCGCTTTCAGGTTGTCCAACAGGGCGTGCACGACCCGGAGCGGACCGAGGCTGTTCACCTCAAATTGATTGCGGATGCAGTCTATGTCCAACCGCTCCAAGCTGGTCCGCTGGAGAACGCCCGCGTTGAGAATTAAGGTGTCGATGGGGTGTCCTTCGAGACGATCCGCCATGCGTTCGATGGCATCGCCGTCGGTCATGTCGACACCGCTCTCCACCCGAATGCCCAGTCCAGTGAGCGCGTCACTTGGGGTCCGGCAGACGCCGATCACCGTTTCTCCGCGATCGCATAGCTGTCGACAAAGTTCGAGTCCAATGCCTCGATTGGCGCCGGTGATGAGTGTGGTCGTCATGAGGGTCTCCCTGAGTTTGAGTGTGGTACCCCTACCACTCGCCGGGTTGACCTTCAATCGTTGCTGCTCCCTGAGGACTGTTCTGATGCGGTGTTTGGAAACTATTCCTTCCTTGGACCACCTCAAAAAGAGACACCTTGGCTCCATTCATTTGCGGCGTTTGGATCCGTGTGAGACCCTTTTTCCGATGCGAGGATTGTTCCCCAACAGGTCGGGTATTGGACGGATGCTTGGCATCGTCTTGTTGGTGTCGACCCTTGCATTCGATGGTTTGGCCGAAGAGCCCACTCCGGCACGGTCCGAGGGGGGGGATTTTGCGCCCTATTTTGAGGGTACCGCGGCCTTTGAGGCTTTTCGTTCCAAGCGCTGGTCGGAGGCCGCGCGGCTCTTTCACCAATGGAAACGCACCCATCCACGTTCCCCTCTGCGACCGTGGGCGGAATGGATGCGATCGGTCAGTCTGCTCTATGCGGGGGAAGCGGCCAAGGCAGGGGAGGGTCTCGAGGCGTTGCTGGACACGTCCGGACTACTCAAGGATTATGGGCGACTGCTCGCCGCGCAGGCGCGTTTCCGACAGGGCCTGGGCGGGCGCACTCTTCGTCATTTGGACGCCATTCAAAACCCCAATTTTGCGCAGGGTCGCATGGTCTCTTTGCTTCGAATGCGCGCCCTGGTGCAGCTTGAGCGCCATGATAAGGCCGCGCGTCAGGCGCGAAAACACGTCAATGATTACCCCACCGGGGGTGCGAGCGTTCTTTTTGAGATCATCGGTGCGTTGGAGCGCGGACCAGGCGAAAGGGCGCAAGAACGTGGTCGGATCCTTCGTAGCATCATCGCTCGCTTTCCCCACACCGTATCGGCGCGAAAGGCCGACCGCATGTTGGGCGATCTTCCCCGGGCGTTGAAGCGTTTCACGTTGGATGAGTTGGCGATTCGATTGGACGCCCAATACAAAGGACAGTGGCACGGCAGAGCCCTCCAAACCGTGGAGGCCATTCAGAAGCGTTCGCGACGGGGATCGGGGCCGTGGTGTGCAGCGGGTTATCGAAAAGCACGAATTCACGAGAAACAACGGGCCTATGGACGCGCGCTGACGGCTTTTGCCGCTCTTGTACCGCGCTGCAATCGAACTCCCTCGGGTGTGAACATCTTATATTACGGCGGCAAACGTCGCATGAGCCAGAACAATGTTTCGGGCGCACTGGCGTGGTTTCGAACCATGCGCACCATTGCGCCAAAGCACAGCTATGTGGACGACACCTATCGATGGGAGGCGAAGCTCCTTCGCAAGCAGGGAAAGCATCGGAGGGCGGACAAACTGTTCAAGAAAGTGGTGGCCTTTGAAGGGGGCGACATGGCGGAGGACGCCGCCTGGGACTTGGTATGGTATTACTACTTGGAAAACGACCTCTCCAAGGCGGCCCAGTTGGCGGAAAAGATGGTTCAGGCGGTGGGCTGGGAGAAAAAGTCGTACACCTCCGGACGCCTGCGATATTGGCAGGGGCGGATTGAGCAGCTCCGCGGACAAAGGGTCCGCGCGGCACTGGCCTATGCCAGCTGCATCCGCGCCTATCCACTGAGCTATTACGGTCTCTTGGCGACCCAACGTCTGGCGGCCATGGACGCGGAAGCCATGCGACGCGCGTTGGCTGAGACGCAGCAAGTCCCGTCGACCTCCACGGTACTCGGTGGCAATCAACATCGTCAGCAGGAACCTGGATTCCGGCGCGCCGTGACGTTGTTGCGATTGGGATTCACCCGCTTTGCCAGCGCTGAACTGTCCGCAGGAGGCTTTGCGCTTGGGACCGACGCGGAGGGCGATTGGTTGCTGGCGTTGTTGTACAATCGGGTGGGAGACTTCACCCGATCGGTGCGCGCGAGCCGTCTTCACCCCGGATTTGCGCGGTACATTCCACGGGGAAATCATCGGGAGCGATGGGAACTTGCATACCCACGTCCACCGCCCTATCACGATTGGGTTCGACGGGCCGCACGACAACACCATGTTCCTGAAGGGCTGGTGTGGGCCGTGATGCGCACAGAGTCCCATTTTCGAACCACGGCGTTGAGTCGCGCCAGCGCCGTCGGGTTGATGCAGCTGATCGTACCC
>CAUZBV010000499.1:0-3256 GCA_963578115.1 Myxococcales bacterium | reverse complement strand
ACGCAAACCGGTGGAAGCAACGGAGACGGCTGAACCTCTGAAGGGACAAATTGTGACGTTGCCCGAACCGGACGTGGAGGTCACGCCACCGAAAGACGCCAAATACCTGTCTCAGCACAACACCCGCGTCAAGGAAGAGATGAAAGCGCGCCCCCAACGACGCAGCAAACAACCCCGAATGGGTGCGCCTGCCCCCAAGGTCTCCAAGATCCAATCCAAGCGCTCTCGCTCCACCGATGAAACCGCCACGTCTCAGCCCAAAACGAAAAAGGAATTGGCAGCAGATTCTCAACAGAAGCCGCGCAAGAACCGCGGGGATTTGGCCAGACGAACGAAGGTGTTCCGTTCGGCCAAGTCGCGTGCGCTGCTGCCCTCCATTGACAAGCGAGCCACGCTGGCGAACTTACAAACACTCACGGGGGCTGCGGCCAGTGACGACGCCCTGCTGGAGGTGAAGAAGGAAGGGGCAACGACGCTCCTGAACTCGCGCAAGTTTCAGCACTGGTCCTACTTTGACACCATCAAACAGCGGGTTCGCAAACACTGGAATCCTCAGAATGCCCACCGCCGAGCCGATCCAACGGGCAAGATCTATGGCGTCAAAGACCGACTGACCATCCTACGCGTGACCTTGAATCAAAAGGGGAAGATCATGCGGCTTTCCACGGTCAAAAACTCGGGGATGCGCCCACTCGACCATGAAGCCCAGCGTGCCCTCAACACCGCCGGTCCTTTCCCCAATCCACCGCAAGGGCTCATCGACAAAACGGGACGCATCGAATTCCAGTTCGGCTTCTTCTTTGAGATCACGACGTCCCGATTCAAGTTCTTCCGCGTCCCCCATTAATCCATTTTATTTCAACCAATTTCGGCTCGACGCCTGGACACACGGCGCCTTTGGGTTAGCTTTGCAGTGTGTATTCCTCACGGATCCCAGCGCTCGATTCCCTCGGATGGCTCCTGGTCGCCATCCTACTCCATCAATCGGTGGCGTTCGCCAGCCCCTTGCGCACCAAGCACTTCATCTTCGTCACGGACGGACCCGGCCTGATCATCGCCAACGAATTGAAGGCCCACGCTGAACGGGACCTGGCCGCCATTGCGGCCACCCTGGGCATCCGTTCTCAGCACCAGGACCCCATCGAAGTGCGTATTCTCCGAGGCAACGACCGTTTTCAAGACGCAGCACCTGGGCCCCATCCTCCGGCCGAATGGACTGCTGGTCTCGCCTTGCCCCACCGCAGTCTCATCCTCCTGAAGGTAGACGCCCGGACACGCTTTAGCATCCATGACATCTTCCGGCATGAAGTGTCCCATGTGATCTTGTACCGTGCCGCCGGTGGCCATCACCTCCCTTTGTGGTTTGTGGAAGGGGTCGCGGTGAATCAGGCGGGGGAGCGTTTGCGGGAGCGCTGGGCTCAAACCGTCGAGAGCATGCTGGGCGATGGCCCCATGCCCCTGGCTGCTCTCCGCGATGGATTCCCTTCGGGCACCCGACAAGTCGAGAACGCGTACGCCCAATCGTCAGCCTTTGTCCGTTTTCTCATTCGCCGCTGGGGCTGGAGCCTCCTTCGCTTCGTCATCGCGGAGGTACGCCGGGGAAAACCGTTTGACCTCACCCTTGAACGGGTCACCGGCAAGACCTTATTGCAATTGGAAGACGCTTGGCTCCAGGAAATGGAGAACGAAGCGTCATGGTTGCCGCTTTTGACGGGAGAGCCCCTCATGTGGGTCTTGATCTCCTTGCTCTTCGTCGCGGTGTTTTTCGTTCATCGAACCCGCCGAAGGGCCCAGCTGGAAGCCATGGATGACGGCCCCCGAGACGACGACGAGTTCGCCTAGTCATTCCCACATATTCTACGGCCAATTAACGCCCTCATCCAGTGGCTTTTCCACACCGGTTGACGACCAACTGAGTGCGTGCTAGGACGCCAATACGGAGGCATTCCATGGGCAGTCTCATTGACGGAAAAGCGATCGCGGCCAAGGTGAAAGATGAGGTAGCGACCGACGTGGCCTCCTTTGTCCAACAGGGCGGCGCCCAACCGTGTCTGGCGGTGGTGCTTGTAGGAGAAGATCCCGCATCCGCCATCTACGTCCGTCACAAGATACGGTCCTGTGAAAAGTGCGGCATTCGTTCCATCAAGAAGGAGTTGCCTGCCACGGTCACCACCGGAGATGTGCTGGCTGTGGTGGATGAGCTCAACGCCGATCCATCCGTCAACGGCATCTTGGTTCAGATGCCGCTCCCCAGCGGCTGTGATGAAGATACCGTGATCGAACACGTGAACCCCTTGAAAGACGTGGATGGCTTTCATTCGTCCAATTTAGGTCGTCTGGCGGGCGGCGTGCCGCGATTCATCTCGTGCACCCCCTTCGGGATCTTGCGGCTTCTTCAAGAAAGCGACATCCGACTCGAGGGGGCTGACGCCGTCATCGTCGGACGCAGCCGAATCGTTGGGCGACCCATGGCCTATCTGCTGACCAATGAGAGCGCCACTGTGACCGTCTGCCATTCGAGAACTCGGGATCTCGAAGGCCACGTGCGACGCGCGGACATTGTCATCGCCGCTGTGGGACGCGCCAAATTTGTCCGCGGATCGTGGATCAAGCCCGGCGCCGCGGTGGTCGATGTGGGCATTAACCGATTGCCGCCCGAGCCCGGCGCCGAAAAAGGGAAACTGGTGGGCGACGTGGACTTTGATGAAGCGTTTGAGGTGGCCGGTGCCATTACTCCCGTTCCCGGCGGGGTGGGCCCCATGACCGTCGCCATGCTCATGAAAAACACCATGCTCGCGGCACGCCTGCAACGAGGCGATGCATGAAGACCCCATTGTACGAGGCACACAAACGGGCCAACGCCCGAATGGTTGATTTCGCCGGTTGGGACATGCCCGTACAATACGCAACTGGTCTCATTCAAGAACACCACGCCGTACGCAACAACGCGGGCCTCTTTGACGTGAGCCACATGGGCCAATTGGTTTTTGAAGGCCCCGACGCGGTCGGCATGGTCAATCGCTTGATCTCCAATGATCTGAATGCAATCGACGCGGGCAAAGCCCAGTACACCACCCTCTGCAACGACGAGGGTTTCATCCTCGACGACGCCATCAACTACCGACTCACAGACACCAAGATCCTGATGGTGGTCAACGCGTCCAATGTGGGGAAAATCGACGCATGGGTCCAAGAGCGCGGAACCGGCGACGCCAAAATGGTCAACGTCAGCGACCAATACGCGCTCCTGGCATTG
>CAUZBV010000498.1:0-3263 GCA_963578115.1 Myxococcales bacterium | reverse complement strand
ATCCAATATTGGGAGGAGATGGGTGAACGATTGGATCTATGCCGTGCATTGGATGCCTATGGCACGTTCCTGGTCGAGCGCGGCCGGCGAGAAGAAGGCCACAGCATCCTACAACGCGCAGAAGATCTGCGCCAACACAACCGAGGCCAAAGCCGGGACTCGGAAAAAGACATTTGCGATCAGTCCACTATTCGTCGCTAGTGACTGGGAGGCTGGACGTCGTCCTTTTGAGCACCAACACGCCCAACCAACACGGTCAGATTGGCGACAATTTGCTTGTTGAATGGATCATCCAGAAGGGCTTCTCGGTAAAAGGCGATGGCTTCTTTGTCACGACCCTCGCCGGCCGTGAGGGCACCCAGCACCTCATAGATGGGAAAACTCGGATCGATGCCACGAAGTTGCTCTGCAAAAGCCTGTCGAGAGGCGGTGGTCTGAGATTGGTCGCCGGCGACTCGCCAACGCCAGAGGGCCCGCAGTTCCTCAGGGTCCAACAAAATCGTGTAGTCGTTGATGTCATTCACGAAGCGTAGATAGCGCAGCTTGAAATGCAGCCGTAACAACGCTCGACTGTCCGCAACGAGTCGTCCCGACCGAGAAACAACGCCCGAACGGTGCGCATTGCTCAGGAAGTTTCCACAGGCCCGATGCGCTTGAGCAACCAGCGGATCCGACGCGTGATCCTTCATCCACTGAACCACGTCGGCCTTGTCGGCTCGTACACGCGCCAATACGGCGAGCACAGCGGACTCGAACCGATTTGCTAGATGCTCGCCCAAGGCTCGAAAGGCGTCCTCACCTCGTTCATACCAATAGCGGACGAGCGCTGTTTCCGCCTCTTTGGTCGCCAGTCGATAGGCCTCATCCTCCCAGTTTCCACCCGCGAGGGCTTCGGCGAGGCCGAAATTCTCCATCACTGTCACGGTTTGTAGCGCTCGTTCGTCCAGTGGGTGTGCACGCGCCAACGCTTGATCGCGAGACAAAACCGATGCCAAACGCTGCTCTTGTGGAAACATGGGATCGATCACAAAAGAAGGTGCGACCGCAGAGGATTGTCGAGGTGGGAACCAACCAGCGATGGCAATCGCCAGCAGGACGATCAGATAACCGACACCCCCCGGTCGTTCGTTGGTCGGCGCCGACTTCATGCGGCTTGAGCACGGATCCCGACACGACGAAACACCCCGAGTCCCAACAAGCCGAATAGGATCACAACACATCCGGAACCGGAGCGGTCGGTCATGGAGCACGCAACGCCATCATTGCGCTTCATCACGAGCCCCAGATAGTTTCGAATCTCGGAATGCTTCCAGTTGAGTCCACCGATCGCCTTGGCCAGAATTTGACCATCCCGCACAATGAATGTCTCGGGAACTGCCGTGGCGCCCAAACGATGCCAAAGCGTATCGACGGATTGTTTCCCTTGGCCCTGTCCCTTGGGATCTCGAAGTAGAACGACCCCAGGTGGAATGGTGCGAAACATGTTCACAAGGAAGTTCTTTTGCGCATCCCATGTTTGATCGTAACTCACAAAGACAATCGTCAAATTGGGCTCGTCTCGAGCCAACTCAATCATGGATGGGAACTCCGCCTTGCACGGCTCACACCATGTGGCCCACAAATTGATCAACACGGTCCCTTTGGTCATATCGACACCATGAACATCCGCCTTGGGGGAGCGCGCTTTCCACGGAGCGACTTCCAGATCGGACAACACCCACTCGGGGCGCCAAGGCTCCCCAATCCGAGCAAACTGTTTCGTTCGCTCCAATGCATCGAGTGCAGCCACCTCGGGAGCGTTGCCATGGATGCCTTGGATCACCAGCATGGCGCCATACCCAACCACTGTGCAAAACGCCAAGCCCAAGAAAAAAGCTTTGGCGATCCCTTCGACCGTCCTCGTTGACTCGCGATCTCCCATGGTCGACACCGTATCGGGGGCGTTCTCAACGGTCAAGAAGGCCAGGAAACCCACGCCAACCGCCGATGTGTTTACCTTCAAAAGCGTCGTGCAAAAGCGTCGTGAACGGACACCCGGGAGACAAGCGTTGACACAACCAAAAACCGCGTGTTAGAAGCCTAATCACCAGTCGGGTGTGGTCCACTGACAGCCTGTCTGAACGCCTCGCGAACCCGCAAACGAGGGATACTCCTTGTACCTAAAAGACCCCATTTATGTCAGCAACTCTTCGGGACGTCGTTCTCGTCGGCCGAGTATGCTTCGGCAGTTCGGTAATTTGGTGTTTGTTGTCCTCGTAGTCGGGGTCAATTATTAGGTGTTTTTCCACGATGCGCCACCACCGCCGGCACCCGTAATCGACCGAAGCGATCAAAGGGACACACCGCCGGAGGTTCAGCCCGTACCCGTGGAGCGAGAAGAGCCTGCACCGGCACCGGAGCCCACGCAGTTCGAGACCGAAACGACCGTCGTGAAGACGTTCAAGAGCCGACTCCAAAAAGGAGATACCGTTGTCAAAGCGCTGCTGAACCAAGGGTTGGAGTACAGCCGGACGGTGCCCGTAACCCAAGCCATGAAGCAGGTGTTTGACTTTCGGAAAGCCCAGGTGGGCCATCGCTTTGAAGGCACTGTGGATCCCCAAGGCCAAATCCTCTCGTTTCGCTACGTGACCGGTCCAATGGACGTGTACGAGGTGGAACTTAAGGGTGGCGAATACCTCGCGGTCAAAAAGAACATCCCCGTTGATCGTCGTCTTCTTACCCTTGGATGCACCATTGATTCCTCCATCTTCGCGAGCATCACGCGTTGTGGAGAGAGCCCGGAGTTGGCTCAAAAAATCAGCGAGTTATTTTCCTTTGACGTGGACTTCTTCCAGGAGATCCGCCGTGGCGATGTGGTTCGCGTCGTCGTGGACAAGGTCTACATCAATGGACGCTTTCTCAAGTATGACAGAATTCAAGCGGCCCGATACGAAGGCAAGTTTGGCACCTACACCGCCCTTCTATATAAGAATCGTAGTGGCCAGAATGCCTATTACACGGAGAAAGGGCGTGCACTCCAAAAGGAGTTCCTGAAGACACCCCTGAAGTACACACGGATTTCGTCTGGGTTCACACATCGCCGATTTCATCCGGTGCTCCACCGTTGGAAGCGCCACCTGGCCATCGATTACGCCGCCGCCATCAATACCCCCGTACAAGCGGTGGCATCGGGAACGGTCAAGTTTGTGGGCCGCAAGGGTGCCGCCGGCAATCAAGTTGTCATTGAACATTCCGGTGGGTACTCCAGTTACTACGCCCATCTG
>CAUZBV010000497.1:0-3274 GCA_963578115.1 Myxococcales bacterium | reverse complement strand
CACAAGTGGAGGAGGTTGATGATGCAGGTGTATCCCGCGTCGAAGACCCGCAGCTTGGGCATGTGATGGCGCGGCGCCAGACGCGGATAGGTGGGATAGAGGATGACCGTGTTTGGGTCCAGCGATGCGTGTACGGTGGCGCGGATCTCTTCGGTCAGCGACAGAAAATGGCGGGTCCGTTTTTCAAAACCGGCGCCCACGTCTTCAAAGAGTCCCGTCAGGATGGCCACAATGGTGTGGTCCGCGCCGCCGATCATCCAGCGTCCCAGCTGGCCCACCAAATCCAAGGTGTCGGGGCGACCCATGAGTTTGCGGAAGGTGTGCTTGCCCTCGTGGGCGCTCAGATTGGTGATCCACATCTCAGCGCCGTGGTGAAATCCCTCAAACTGGCGAACCTGAACCTTGGCCCCCAGGCTGGCCAAATGGTTGGCCGCGCGTTCTTGGGCCTCCTGAAGCTCCTTGTCTACCTTCTTGGCGCCGTTGTCGGGCACGGTCAGTACGGTCAATTGAGACAAATCCACGGACTCGGGATCGCCCAGTTCCTGGGTTTCGATGGACGGATCCAACCCGTCTGGGCCTGAGAGGATCCGCAAGAGCGGCATCAGGTCCTCGGCCCGGCGACACAAGGGTCCGGTGCCCAGAAACTGCAACGCCTCTCGATGTGCGATGGGGTGTTGGCCCGTGTTGGGGACCAATCCTGGCGAGGGTTTGTGGCCAAACACCCCATTGAAATAAGCGGGCATTCGGATGGAACCGCCAATGTCCGAGCCCAGACCAAAAGGAGAGGCTCCGCTGGCGATGATGGCCCCTTCGCCGCCGGAGCTTCCGCCCACGGTGCGACCCAGATCGTAGGGATTGTTGGTGAGGCCGTAGACCGGGTTGTCGGACTCCATCCAGAGGCAGAGCTCTGACACGTTGGTGACGCCCATGGGGATGGCCCCAGCCTGTCGGTATCGACGCACACCGGTGGCGTCGCTGCCGGCGATGTGGCCTTTCCGGGAGAGGCTGCCGCTGGTCTGGGGCATGCCTTCGAGGGCAAAACACTCCTTGATGGTGCAGGGCACGCCGTGGAAAGGCGCCAGGGACTCCGGGTCGGACGAGGCGAGCGTGTCGTCGGCGGCATCGGCCTCGGTGCGCGCCAACGTGAAGCGATCGGCCACCACGGCGTTGAGCTTGGGGTTGACGCGGATCAAGCGGGAGATGTGGGCCTCCAGCACCTCTCGGCTGCTGGTCTCGCCGTTTCGGATCAAGTGCGCGAGCGCCGTGCCCGACAGGTGGGTGACGTCTCTACTCATGCGCTTCCCGGACCCAGGGCTTCCATGGCGCTGCGGATGTGGCCGGGGAGAGGGGCCTTCTGGCCTTTGGCGTAGTCAAAGACCACAATGCGACCTTCGCCCTCGGCGGCGGTGGCGTCGTGGTTGTGGCTGACGACCCGGTAGATCATGGTGAAGCGGTCGTCGCCGATGTCTTCAATGCGGCAGCCAATGGTGAGCGTGTCCGGGTAGGTTAATGGCACTCGGAAGCGACACGATGTGCTCGCGAGGATGGGGCCGCACTGGGTTTTCTCCATGTGCTCTACAAATCCCACTTGTTCAAATGTGGCGATCCGAACGTCCTCGAAATAGCAAAAATACACCGTGTTGTTCACGTGATTGAACGCGTCCATCTGCCCCCAGGTGACCGGGCGCTCCACCGTGACGGGAAAGTCTTCGAGTAGCTTGGATGCAGACATGGCTCCTCCCTGTGGGCCGCGCTAGAATACGCCGATCTGTCGGACCGTAAAGGACGAAGTGATGGCAGGGCTCCGAGACCCTTTGTTAGTCTCGTTTAAGTCGCACATCCAGCGCGACCCAATGAGCCAATTTGTCGGTGACGTTCTGGTTCTCAATCAGTGGTTCCACCCACCATACACGCTCTCCCAGTCCTCGATGCAGGCGCAGCACCGGAACTTGACCTTGACGGGTACGGCTTCGCTCGCCGATTTGGGATGAAAGCAGACCTCGACCAATCGGTTGCGGGTATCGGACTCCCGGCATTTGGGTCGGATCTCCTTGCAGCACTTCTTCTTGCATCGCCACTTGTTTTTGCCCCCGACCGTGTTCGCGTGGAACTTCTTGCGATTGTAGTTTTCCGTAAAGTGGGGGAACCAATCCATCAGCTTCTTGGCGAAGGCGCGCTTGTTGTACACATCGTGGTATTTTGTTCCCTTTCCGTAGGCATCCAGGAACACCAGACGAAGGGGGCGTCCATCGTCGAAGGTGGGCTGAAAGTGGTCATAGGTGAGCTTGCCCCGAAACCGTTCGGCGGCTTCCTCGTAATCCGGCTCTTCAAAGACGATGCCCTTCACCAACGCCTTCAACCTAGAGTCACCTTTCATGCTCTTGAAGTCGGGATCGGCCATGACCCGAGTGAGCCGGTCCATGCAGTACACGCACCCCAAACTCTTGAGCTGGCCGAGCAGACCCAGGGCCTCGTCGTGACGCCCCATCAACGCGTAAATACAGGCCAAGTTGTAGCGTCCCTTGATGAGCCGCGGGTTGAGCGTGAGGGCTTTGAGGTACTCAGTCTCCGCCTTCTCGTAACGCTTCTTCCGGTAGTGTTTGTAGCCCCTCTTGTTGTGCCTTTCGGCCTTGGCTGCGGACTTGGCCTCCACGGCCTCGTCCACCAGATCCGGGACCCCGGCCACCGACGCGATGAAGGCCCCGCGACTGGCGGAGCCGGAGGACGCCGCAGCCCCTCCCGACGCGGGGCTCGAAGCCGCGCGACGTCGCTTCTTCTTGTCTTTGCCACAACCTCCGACGCTGAGCGCTAGAGCCAATGCGATGGTGAGGGCCCAATTCTTCACGAGGTACTCCTTATCTCTGCCGCGTTAGGTCGCCTTATTCACAATGGAAGAAGGTGATTTTAATGGGCAAGAGTTTGTCCGTGCTCAAGGGCCAGAAGCAGACTTCCTTTAGCGGGGCTGGTGACATACTGCCGGGACAACAGTGGTCACCACAATTCTCCGTTTTACAGCAGTTCTTTTTGCACTTCCAATTGGCGTCCGCCCCCAACGCGGGCCAAATGTGCCACGGTGAGTCGCTCTCCTCGATGTCTTCGGGATCCCACTCGGCGGGAAACGGAAACCACTTCTTCAACCGGTGATGCAATTGCCGCACTGTGTTCACATCGAAAAACTCGGACTTGAGACGATTCCCTTTCATGCCATCTGCATTTATAGTGGGATAGTATGAGCGAACGATTCGAACAGCGCGTCCGTCATCGAATGTAGGTT
>CAUZBV010000496.1:0-3275 GCA_963578115.1 Myxococcales bacterium | reverse complement strand
CAAGGGGATCGTCATCACCAATCCGACAGGAAGTGATCTGCTGTGGTGAAGGTATTGTTTGAACATGCTACACGGCCATTGTTGGCGTGGAGATTGGAACCCCAACAATGTTTGTATCGTGTGATGGGTTGCAGGACTAGTCAACAAGGGGTATAGTTCCTCCACTTGATGCGAGATTACGACAACAATCGACGTGGATACGGTGGCCGAGACAGAGATCGCGGCAGTGATATGGACTTCCGTCCTCTCGAAGTTGTGGTGGAAAACGGTAACGTGGACCGCGCCATACGTATCTTGAAACGACGCATGGCAGATGCCGGTGTGCTTCGCGAGCTTAAGAAACGACGCTTCTACGAGAAACCGTCGGAGCGCAAGAAGCGAAAGCAACAGGAAGCGATTCGTCGCCGCCGCAAAGCGATTCGTCGCACGCCACAGAGCTAAACGCCATTTTGGCGGCGCTTCTTTCGCGTTAGACCAGCCATTCAAATCGGCGATGTGTGGGATCGTACACGCGTGTTCGAATGCGTGCCTCTCCATTCTCAACCTGAGTCAAGTTGTACCGGGCCACGCGCTCCGGGTCCATCGAGTTTTGGGTGCTTGAGCCGGAGCCGATGACGAGCATGGTGTGGTTCTCCAACGAGACGTCGAAGCGATGGGCCCGATGAGTGTGCCCGTGACATAAGATGTTCATGCGCAGTCCCAATAAGCGCGCCAGTACTTCATCACGGTCACGCAGACTGGCGGTCATTTCATGGATTTTGTCGCGCTTGTGTAGATTGTGATGAACGAGTCCGATGGTGAACTTGTCCAGAAGGTCGCGGTCTCTGAGTTCTCGTTCCAGGCGGTCCAGTTGGCCCTGACCGACGCGGCCCCAGGCCATGAAGGGCCCGGTCTTGAGTGCGCTGGACATGGCGACAATGACCACATCGCCCAGGTCCTTGATGGCGGGATATCGCCACGTCTCCGGCGCGCTGTCTTGCCCAAAGAGGAGCTCCCCAAAGAAGCGTTCAAAACGCTGTTCGTCCTGGGCGCCTTGCGTGTAACAGTCATGGTTCCCTGGAATCACCGTTAGGCGTTCGTAGCCCCACAAGGGTCGAAGCAGTCGGCTTACGCGCTGGAATTCGCCCGGAAGGCTGAGATTCGTCACATCACCGGTGACCACGACGTGGTCGGGATCAATCCGTGTGACATCTTCAATCAATCGCTCGGTCAACTCGATCGGGTGGGCGTTGCGACGGCCTGTGACGAGGTTGAGCCCCCCGATGGCACGTTTGTTGAAGAAATCGCTGACCTGGGCGGTTTCTCGGTCGAACACATGCAAGTCGGATAGTTGGGCAATCAGCACGAAGGCCGTTTACGTCAATACATGCTGAAAATCAAGGTCCTTTGCTTGAGTTTCTGTGCCATTTGGTGTTAGCAACAGCAATCAGGCAAAGATGGTTATCGACCGAAAAAGAGTCTGATTCGTAGATTATCGCTCTGCCCATCACAAAATAAACGGGGACACCCTTTGGTCCAATTACGTTCCGAATTGGAGGCGCTCGATCAGTGCCGCATCGATCCGACCATCCATGTGCCTGCGTGGCATTTGGACACGGAGTTGCGCGCTCGATTGGATGGCTCGTTTTATGAGACGGTCGTAGAGTGGATGGGGAGCGTGGGTCAGAAGGTGTTGGTCATTGGTGCGAGTTGTCCCGAGTTTTCGGCACAACTGGCGTCACGAAACATGTTTGTCACCGTGATGGATGACGACGCAGGGCGAATACAGCGAGCCCAGGCTCTTTCCAATGAACAAGGTGGGATGGGGACGGTCACATACTATGTGGGCGATTATTCGCAGCGGCAGTTTGAGCGCGCGTCGTTTAATCGGATTATCGCTTGGGATGTTTTGAATCGTTTTCCTTCGGTAGAGCCCATTGTTCGGAAGATGACCCGCGAGCTCAAAGCGGGTGGTTTGCTCTGTGTACGCTCTTGGGTGGCACCGGTTCTCCCGGAGGTGGGCTGGACGGATCACATGGGCGCATGGTGGTCAAAAGTGACGGGAAACACCGGCGGTCCCATTGAGACCGCCTATGCAGGGGCCTTGGCTGCCCACGGTCCAATTCCTTCCCATGCCAGCGCCATTCTTTGGGCGGAGTTCCAGCGTGTGATTGACGCTCACCTCGTCATTCAGGAGAGCATACCCCAGCATGGAAAGGTGTCCGACGTCGCGGAGTTGGTGGCCACCGGGCATGATTCGTACCGCGAGTTGTTGACACAATTGTTGGATTCCGCGTCGGGAGAACCACCAGCCACGCCAGAAACGGCCCGTTATGCGGTGATATTGGCCGCCAACGAGAAGCAGCTAGGCAAAGTCTTTTCTTTGCCGGATTAGGTGGTTTCCACGCGTTCGCCCATTTGGGCCGTCGGGCTGGAGTCGGGGCGTGTGTTCGCATGGGTCTGTGCGCTCTTGACCAAAGGAAAGCGTCGGGCACGGATTTGGAACCACAACCCGAATGCTCCTTGCTGGACCAGTTGACCCAACCACGCCATGAGACCAAATACGAGCGCCGCGGTGTTTTGTTGGCTATCCACCCCAAAGACCACCAGCGGCATCAGTAGAAAATACCAGAACACACCCACATTCGCCGGGGGGTTGGGCAACATCATACCGACGATGAGCCAACACATCATGGCATAGGCTGCCAGGGGACTGACAGTCAGCTGGGCGAATCCTAGCGCCAGAACAAAGTAACCCAGTCCATTCAAGAGCCAATAGAGCATGGACCATGCCAGAAAGACGGCGAAACATTGGACATTGGGGAGAACACGCAAGCCTCGGAAGAACTCTTCAATCACACCGATGATCTTGCCAGCCAATCCGGTGGAGATCCGACCGATGGTTGCTTTGAGTATACGGATGGTCCAGGCGCGGGCCCAATAGGCGACGACCAGTAAAGTGAATGCGCCTCCGAACGCACTCAGTGCGACGATAGCCCCCCATTCAATGGTGCTCAGCGCCGTGCGCGCCTCTTCCGTTTCGAGCGACTCGGCGGCCGGCATGCCGACGAGTACGGCCAGCAGAATCACGCTGACGATCAAGCCATCTACCACGCGCTCCACCACAATGGTCGCCATACTTTCACTCATCCCTATCCGTGTGTGACGGGAGAGCAAATAGGGGCGCACCAACTCGCCGAGGCGGAAGGGGAGCACGAAGAGATACATGAAGCCGATGGCGCTGACGGAATTGAGCGTTCTGAAGTCCACCTCCCCCAGGGGTTCCAAGAGCGGTT
>CAUZBV010000495.1:0-3284 GCA_963578115.1 Myxococcales bacterium | reverse complement strand
TGAGAAATTGATCCGATCGTTCATCGATACCTCGTTGCTAGTGCACAACGACACTCGCCATGGGGACGGCTGGGCGGAGCTATTTCTGGCCCATCGCTTGGTCGACCGGTCGGACTCGATCGAACGATGGCTCAAGGAGTGGTTGAAATGGGCCGACTTAGTTGTTGATCCGCTGGACAGGCGATACGATGACGTGGCCGTACACGTGCGGTTTCAAGACCAGAGTCAATACATCATCGACTATCATCGGCCGGATCTGCGGGATGATCCAACCATGAGGCCGCTGGCTCGGGTGTGGAGGATCACCATGAAGAAACGCGGCCTTGAATGGTTGGTTGCGAGCATTAATGATGAAGCCAAAGGGATCAGGAGTAGCCGATGAGCCTTGAAAACAGAACAGCTCCCCGTGTGGTTGTGGATGTTCGGGGTGTCCTGAAGCGTGACATTGACCCCGACTTCACCGACATGATGATGAGTAATCTGAGCCTGGGGGGCTGCTTCATCAAGACCTCTGTTCCCGAGCCGGCCGGATCCGTGGTCATGCTTCGGTTCACATTGCCCGGGAGCGAGCAATCCACCAGCATCAAGGCGGTCGGAAAAGTCTGTTGGGTCAAAGAAGGCGGAGACGGGCCGATCGGCATGGGGGTTCAGTTCGTGAGTGTCGATGAGGCGGATCGGTCGACGCTCGTCCAATACATTTCTGGCCTGTTGTCCGAGGATCTCTTCGACGACTGAGTTTTTGGACTTACTTTCCAATGCAAAACGAGGAGAAGATCTCGTCCAGCAGATCCTCTGTGGAGGTCTCGCCCACGATGAGTCCCAACTGCGCGAGCGCCTCTTGCACATCCACTGCGATGATGTCGGGCGGTTCACCATTTCGACACGCAGCCAACGCCATGTGCAGAGCGTTCGCGGCTTCCGACAACGCCGTATGATGCCTCGCTGAGGTGACGACAACGTCGTTTGAATCCCGCCAGGATTCTGGAAGTAGACGTGTCTTCAAGGTCTCCCAAAGCCAATCCATTCCTTGACGGGTGACAACGCTGATGTCGCCCGGTGCCAGATCGGCCTTGGTGCGTATCGTGAGGATGCGATCGTGGCCCAATAGGGTTGCGTTTAGGAGCGCAGGAGCGTCTTGAGTGGCATCACAAAGGTGGAGCACTAGATCCGCTTTCCGTGCGATATTGAGTGCGCGTTCGCGCCCGTCTTTCTCAATGGGGTCACGGGTGTCGCGGATCCCCGCGGTGTCCACCAATCGAACCGGGATCCCTTGAAGATCCAACTGCTCTTCCAGAAAGTCACGTGTGGTTCCGGGGATGTCGGCGATGATGGCGCGATTCGAATCGAGCAGTGCATTGAAGAGGCTGGATTTTCCGGCGTTGGGGGCGCCGACAATGGCGACCGTGACGCCATGACGCATGATTCGGCCACATTGATCGTACGAAGCGGCGAGCGCTTTGACCTGGTTGGCCAGCTCTTGCAATTCATGATCGGGTCGTCTTCCATGCAGCTCATCGAGATCCTCTTCCACGAAGTCGATTTGGGCTTGCAGGCGAGCCAATAGCTGGACGAGCGTTGTACGAAAGGATCGAATCCTTGCGCTGACTCCTCCACGCAGTTGGTCGTGCGCAAGATCCAACACGTCGTTTGTTGGGGCGTGAATCACGTCCATGACGGCCTCGGCTTGGCTCAGATCAAGTCGTCCATTGAGGAAGGCACGGCAGGTGAACTCCCCTCGTTCGGCGGGCCGCGCACCGGCATCATAAACGGCCCGCAGCAGGCGACGCATGTTGACCACGCCCCCATGGCCGTTGAGCTCCACCACATCTTCTCCTGTGTAGCTCCGAGGCTCTGGCCACCAAATGACCACACCGTAATCGATGTGCTGCCCATCCGGATCGACGAACTCGGTCGTGTGGGCGTGCCTGGGGCGAAGTGTCGGTTGGTGCTCGCCCATCAGCCGGCCGGTCATCTCAAGAGCATTGGGCCCACTGATTCGAATGATGCCGATCCCACCCGGACTGCTGCTGGTCGCCAGGGCGGCGATGGTGTCACTGCTTCCAAACCGTTCAGACTCTTTCATTTCTACTCATTTCCTCGCCGACATTGGACGGGGTGTTTGTATCAAAATGAGCGTCGTTCGCCCAGGCACAATGTGCGACTTTAACCCTCACGAATATTGACCATCCAGTGTCCCGATGATAACCATTGGCTCGGCGGGTTGTTACTCGCCGGGGGTAACTTTGTAGGGGGTAACACCGTGCCAACTGGCAGGGTGAAGTGGTTCAATGATGTTAAGGGGTTTGGGTTTATCGAATGCGATGAACACCCGGATCAAGACATCTTTGTCCATTTCAGCACAATTCAGCAAGATGGTTTTCGCTCGCTCAAAGAAGGGCAAGAGGTGACGTTTGAGTTGCAAGAAGGTCCCAATGGGCTTTTTGCATCCGACGTGAAGATGGTTGATTAGATCATCGCTTTCCACTCTTGAGTTGTAGCATCGAGCAAACGATTCGCCGTCTACCAAACGGATGCGATTGTGTGAATGGACTGGTGCGACCGCGCGGAAGGCGTTACCATGGACGGTGATGCGCCACGTACCCGCCGGTTGGCACCCTCGAAGCCGATTTGTTGATGTGGATGGGTGGACCACCCACGTCGTAGACATCGGTGATTCGAAGGTTCCTATCATTTTGCTGCATGGCTTTTTGGTGTCCAGCTGGGCATGGCGATACAACCTTCGTCCATTGGCACAGCACGCGCGTATTATCGCCCCTTGCCAAAAGGGCTTTGGGTGGACCGATAAGCGTGGGGATGACTATTCTCTGTCTTCGTTGGGAAATTTTGCCATTCGATTGCTCGACCATCTGGGCGTCGAGCGTGCGCATTGGGTAGGGAATTCACTGGGTGGGGCCGTGGCGTTGTACATAGCCGCTCACCATCCCGAACGAGTCGAACGTTTGGTGTTGGTGGATGCGGCTGGTGTTCCCTTCCGTCGGGGGGTTCACATGATGACCAAGGGCTTGCAGACGTGGATGGCGCCGGTGTGTCGGGCGGGCGGTCGCTCTCTGGTCTTTCGGACGTTATTGCGGACGTTTGCGTATGCCAATATTCCCTTGGATCGACGGTACATGGAGGGATTCATGACGCCCTTGTCGCGAGGAGGCTCCTTTCGGTCTGCGATACGTGTGATCTCCGGTTTAAATGATGGATTGCGTGAACTCTTCCCTCGCCTGGAGTCCATTCGGGCACCCACGTTGATCGTTTGGGGGGCTAAGGATCGG
>CAUZBV010000494.1:0-3288 GCA_963578115.1 Myxococcales bacterium | reverse complement strand
TTGCGGATGGAATTGGCCATGGTCTTGGTCGCCATAGAGACCGGCGTCAGCCCATCCCCGGAGGAGGTTCCCAGGACAATGATGACTTCGTTCTTATGAGGAAACGCATAGAGGTCCATGCGATACACCACATCCGAACGCTTTCGACGCAACGTCGCTTCACCACGTCGATGGACACCCACCCTCTTCACAGAACGGACCCGCCAGCGCTTGGGCGACGTCCACGTCCACTGGCCTTCCCCTTGGGAGAGTCCCTCAACGTAGAGGGCTACAACCGTCTCGAGATTGTTGTTTCGAGCGGGCATGCGAGCTGCTTGCATGGTTCCATACAAGAGCGCATTGGCCAAATGAACTGCGGCAGAGTCGGTCGCGCTTACACGCCAACCCCCTTGAGGGTGACGTACCTGATAGTTCGTTCCCGGAACCCTAAGCCACCGGGGCCGGGGCCGAGACCAACCCACAGCCTTGTTCTTGAAGAGCGCCAACGCGGTGGCGGAGACCGTCTCCCATTCGTCGTCCGGCGCTATGGTCAGAAGAGCCACTCGCCAGTTTTCCTTTTTGACCCGAAATGCACGCTGGTGCCGAAGAGAGGCTTGGTACACCTTCTCTTCGTGCTGGATGACACCCCCCTGGACCCTCTTCTGCCCTCGTTTCCAAGTCACAGCACCGTATTGCCGGTCAAGATCACTTTGAATATCCTCCAAGAACGCCGCTTCTGTCACCTTCCCCGAACGCACTGCATAGAGGGTGCATCGTCCCCGCTGAGCGTCTCGGAGCTCCAACGCGTGCTTCTGCCGATGTGCGGTCGCTTGCCATCCCGCTGGCACCTCAACCCAAACGGGAGCACCCGGAACCTGCTGCCATCGATCCTTTGCTTGCACCGTTGCGCTGAGCCACACACACCCTACGAGTATTGATATGCTCTTAAAATAATACCGAAAACTCATTCACTCGCTCCCTCATGAATCCGATGGGTCGATGTCAACACGGCCCGCCAAACAGTCCGACTCGCTTACGCTCTCACAGGCTTGCCCATACCAACAACACGTGACGTTTGGTTCGGCTACCAAACGATGCTGACCTGCCGGCCAATCCACGAACAATTGCACAACGCCCGTAGGCCATGTGACACGTATCCAGTCGGCCTTGCTGTGCAAGCCCAGGCCGAAGTGTAGCGTATAGCTGTGCGTGCTCAAGTAACTCGAACCCGCCAACAGAACACGAGATGTTTGCTTCGTTCCTACAGACACGTCCACGCGGGCACCCACCCCAAATGGATTGGCAGTACCCGGTTGACTCAAGTCCAATTGAATCGACTGGTGACTGGCTGCCCGCGCGCTGTCGTTTCGTAACAACATGCTTGTTCGCCGTAGCACAAGGCTCTCGGGCCAATTGGACGCACTCGCTTCGCCATCCACTCCCACAAGAATGTCTACGTCTCCGTCCCGATCAAAATCACCCACCGCCAGACCATGCCCACTCATGGGGTCCAATAATTCTTCGCCAGTGCTCGCCGTTTGGTCGACCATTCCACCGGGCACGAATCCGATCCCCATGTTCTCCAACACAGTCATATGTCCAATCCGCATCATATCAAGAGTCTTTTCACCATAACCATCGGAAACACCGGACGTGGTCACCACATCCAGATCGGCGTCGTTGTCCAGATCGATCAAGGCACATCCCCATCCGGTGCTGTTCGCAGAACCGTTAATTCCATCGCTCAATACGAAGGGCAAGCGATCCACAAAGCGTCGACTACCAAACATTCCCACCCAACTGAGCAAGTCATCCGTTCCCCAATCGGTCGCATAGACATCCACATCGCCGTCACCATCCACGTCACCGACATCCAGCCCCATCAAACCACTGGTCTGATCGCTAAGGAATACATGGCTCGCATCGTGAAACTGTCCACCACCATCATTGAGAAAGACCTGATCGCGAATGAAGTCATGGACCATAAGCACGTCCACATCACCGTCACCATCCAGATCAAAAAGAAGCGAGCCGAAGGATTCTCCGCCCGGTGTCCCTTCCAACCCGAACTCTGCAGACACGTCGTCAAAGATCCCGGTGCCATCGTTGCGCCAAACAATGTTTGGACCACCACTCGTGCCCGCCTCTTCATCACTTTGGACGCGAGGCTCTAACCGCCGCCCAATAGACACGTACGCGTCCAGATCACCGTCTCCATCCAAGTCACCAAAACTCGCACCTTCGGACATGGTGGGGCGATTGATCCCCGCCAAATCCGTGACATCCGTGAAGTTGCCTTTTCCGTCATTGAGAAACAAGCGATCCGTGCCCTCACAGGTGGTCACCCATAAGTCCAAATCCGCATCCGCGTCCACGTCCGCATACGTCACGCCCATGCCCCAGGCGCCCTGAAGACCGAGTCCGGAGGTAGGCGGTTCAAAGGTACCGTTGCCCCGATTTCGAAGAAGCATCACAGCATCTTCTTGAACCACCGTGACATCGGGCCAGCCATCTCCCGTGAAATCGACCAGCGAAACACCTTTCGACCGGGATGGACCGAGCCCCAGAAGTCCACTGGATTCGGTGAGTGTCAGTGGAAAGGGTGGAGAAACGATCTCGTTGGTGTCGTCTGAATCGGGCGGTTGAACGACCCCATCGTTGGAACCATCCCCCGGCGTAGTCTGGCTACAGCCAAGACACATGAGCACAACGATGGTTCGAATACGCATGAACAAAAGGATACCAAAAACAGATGGGGAATATTGGGTGCAAAAAACGACCGGGGACACGCCCCGGCCGATTCTCTTGCCTACATCTTGGTACCCCGTAGGGGAATTGAACCCCTGATTCCGGCGTGAGAGGCCGGCGTCCTAACCGCTAGACTAACGGGGCGTGGTTCGGGGACTAGGATTCGAACCTAGATCAATGGAGTCAGAGTCCATTGTCCTGCCATTAGACGATCCCCGAGCGTGCGCTCACAACCTCACAAAAAAGAACGTGCACTCCGGTTGAGCCAGAATGCGGGGTCGCATGTTATGTGGGCCTCTATACCCTGTCAAGACAGTGCAAGGCCCCACAAGCGCGCGCCCAGAGGGAAACATTATTCCTTCGTTTTGGAATCCTCGTCGGCATCGGCGTCATCGGCATCGGCCTCTTCAGCGGCGGCCTCATCGGCATCGGCTTCGTCAGCGGGTGCCTCTTCAGCGGCGGCCTCGTCGGCAGGTGCCTCTTCAGCGGCGGCCTCGTCGACAGGTGCCTCTTCGGCAGGTGCCTCTTCAGCGGCGGCCTCTTCGGCAGGTGCCTCTTCAG
>CAUZBV010000493.1:0-3296 GCA_963578115.1 Myxococcales bacterium | reverse complement strand
TCTGTGGCCCTGGCCGAATGCTGTCACCGTTTCACCGCCGGCTTCTCTCGCGGCCATGGCAACCTGAACAATCAACTGCGGCGCGCCGCCACAGCCGTTCCCCTGCTGATCGCCGAGGGCGCCAATCGTTGGTCACGGGCACAAAAGCGGCAACGCTTCGTCGAGGCCGCCGGCGAATGTGGCGAGGTAGCCGCCGCCATCGAGGTGGTGCTGGCCATCGGCGTGGGTGACGGCACCATCGCCTACGAAGCGATGACACTGGCGGACCGCGTCGGACGCATGCTCACACGGTTGGTGCAGAAGTTTGCGTGAGCGTGTTCGTGGATCGTGAACCTGATCCTGAACCCGTGTTCGTGGTTCGTGTTCGTGGTTCGTGTTCGTGAACCTGACCCTGACCCTGAACCTGTACCTGTACCTGATCCTGAACCTGAAGCTATCGCCTACCCCAACCCAGGGACCTTCACGCCGCGACTCTTGGCTGTGTCGATGGCTTCGTCGTAGCCCGCGTCCACATGGCGGATGACGCCCATGGCCGGATCGTTGGTCAGCACCCGCTCCAGGCGGGCATCGGCCTCCGCGGTTCCATCGGCCAGAATCACTACGCCCGCGTGAATGGAGTAGCCCATGCCCACGCCGCCGCCGTGATGGACGCTCACCCAGGTGGCGCCGCTGGCCGTGTTGACCAAGGCGTTGAGGATGGGCCAGTCGGCCACCGCGTCGCTGCCGTCCTTCATGGCCTCAGTCTCTCGATTCGGAGACGCAACCGAGCCGCCATCCAGATGGTCGCGGCCAATGACGATGGACCCTTTGAGCTCGCCGTTTCGGACCATCTCGTTGAAACGCAGGCCCGCTTTGTGACGCTCGCCATAGCCCAACCAGCAGATCCGCGCCGGCAAACCTTGGAACTGAACCTTCTCTTGGGCCAGGTCCAACCAGTGACACAACGCTTTGTCCTCGGGAAAGAGCTCGCGAATGGCGTCGTCGGTCTTGTAAATGTCCTGAGGATCGCCCGAGAGGGCCACCCAGCGGAA
Source organism: Myxococcales bacterium (assembly GCA_963578115.1). Taxonomy (GTDB): domain Bacteria; phylum Myxococcota_A; class UBA9042; genus CAUZBV01. The sequence goes on along the minus strand of CAUZBV010000493.1, from coordinate 2,265 downwards.
GGGGCCCTTCCCTTCGCAAAAGAGCGGACGAATGTAGGCGGGCACAAACCCCGGAAAATCGAAGGCGTTCTCCACGCCCGCCTCCTCGGCGAAGGCCCGGATGTTGTTTCCATAATCAAAGACGTGGCTGCCGGCCTCTTGAAAGGCCAGCATGGCCCGCACGTGTTGGGCCATGGACGCCATGCTCTTTTGTCGATACGTGTCCGGATCGGATCCGCGCAACGCCAACGCGTCTTCTAGAGACATCCCGTGAGGAACATAGCCGTGGAGCGGATCGTGTGCGGACGTCTGATCGGTCACCAAGTCCGGGACCACGCCCGCCGCCAAGACCGCGGGGAAGAACTCGGCCGCGTTGGCCACCACACCCACCGACAGAGGGCGCCCTTCGGCGCAGGCGGCTTGGCATTGCGCGAGAGCCGAGGACAAGTCGTCGGCCACCACGTCCAGGTAGCCCGTTTCCAATCGGCGCTGGAGCCGGTGTGGGTCCACGTCACAACCCAGAAACACCCCATTGGCCATGGTGGCGGCCAAAGGCTGGGCGCCGCCCATGCCGCCCAAGCCGGCGCTGAGCACCAACCGACCTTTCAGATCCGCACCGAAATGTTTCTGACCGGCGGCTTGGAAGGTCTCGTAGGTCCCTTGCAAGATCCCTTGGGTGCCAATGTAGATCCAAGAGCCCGCGGTCATCTGGCCGAACATCATCAGCCCTTTCTCTTCGAGCTCCCAAAAATGGTCCCACGTGGCCCATTTGGGCACGAGCAACGAGTTGGCCAGCAGCACGCGCGGGGCGTCCGTGTGGGTGCGCACAATCCCCACCGCTTTTCCGGACTGGATGAGCAAGGTCTCGTCGTCTTCCAGATCCGTCAGCGAACGGACGATCACCCGCAGGGCTTCGGGATTGCGGGCCGCTTTGCCGCTGCCGCCGTACACGACCAGGTTGTCGGGATCCTCCGCCACATCCGGGTGGAGATTGTTCATGAGCATTTGGAGGGCCGCCTGTTGGCCGGCGCCCTTACACTTCAGGTTCAGACCCTCGAACAAAGACATGGAAAACTCCTACTATGGGTTCGGCTGCTGATGCCACGCCGCCACGGCCTCTTTGGCACCTTTCCACTCGTCCGGGCGCGCTCCGTACCACTGTAAAAGCAGGTACCCGAAAAGGAAGAAGAACACGATATCAAAGAAGGCTTCGGGCTCGATCACCTTGTAGCCGAAGAACAACGCGATGGGTCCGGCGATCATCGTGCTCGCGTAGACAAACAAGACGGCCAGCAGCAAAGGCGCCACCACCCTCGTCCAGACGCGGCCGTGGTGGCTCAAGAAGGGGATGCTCCCCAAGTTGAGTGCCCCAAGAAGCACGACCAGCGCCATCCCCAAGGGATACGAGAACTCCGGCCAGAGGCTGAAACTGCTCCCATTGCAGAACCCCACAATGATGAACGCGCTCACCGGGCGCGGGAGCCCAATCCAGAAGCCCTTCACTTTGATCGGTTTCACGGTAAATCGAGCCGCACGAATGCTCGCTGTGATGGGCAATATGGAAGAGAAACAAAGCAGCAAGACGTAGCCGTACAACCCCTCTTCGGTGGGAAACCAATCCCGATACACGGCATAGACAAAGAAGCCCGGCGCGATCCCATGGGTGAGGTGATCACATATGTTGTCGAACTCACTGCCAAATTCGTTGAAGGTCTTCGTCAATCGCGCCACGAGGCCATCGAGCGAGTCGCACACCCAGCTAAAGCAGATGAGAAAACCGGACCAATAGGGATGGCCTTCGAGGGCCAACGCGATGGCCCCAAGACCACACAGCGCGTTGAGGATGGTGAAGTAATCTTTGAGTTTGAACCACACAGCGGGCTTTTCATACCACCGGGTTGCGCTCGGGTCTAGCATCAGAATCGCCACCCCGGGTGATCCAGGAGAACCACAGGCCAAAGGCCGCCGCGGCGCCCGCGGCATCCGCAATCGCATCGAGCCACTCAAAGGAACGACCGGGTATCCAGATCTGGCCCACTTCGACGGCCACCCCCAACAGACAGAGCGCGGCCAAAAGCCCAAGCAACTGGGATATCGTTCGTTTCAGCGCCCCACCCCCGAGTGCGCCCATCAAGAACCACATGCCCGCATGGGCCACCTTGTCAAAGTGAGGCAAGAGGGGCGGCGTGGGCTCGTCGATGGGACGCAGGGTCAAGAAGAGCGCCAGGACAATAGACAATGAAAACGCCAATTGGAACCATCGTCGTCGCATTGGATTATCCCGAA
>CAUZBV010000492.1:0-3303 GCA_963578115.1 Myxococcales bacterium | reverse complement strand
ACCATCCGTTGCTGTTTGGGCAGTGTGCGGAAGCGACGTGCAATGCGGGTCCGAATTTGTTGTTTCGCCGCCATTTGTTCGGGGCAATGTCGGTGGTCCGCAACACGGCGGTCGAGTAAGTGCGGCTCGACCAAGCGCTCTCTCTCCAACAGGCGCACATGCTTTCGCAAGGTGTCCAAGAGCGCCCACCGCGCACGATGATAGGCCATCGGACCTTCAGGGAATCGGTGTTGATCCAGCGGAGGGGGCTCCCGGCTTCCGAGCAGCTGGAGCATGATGTCTGCGAGTAAATCGTTCTTTTCGAGTCCCAAGCGACGCACGGTCGGATGACTTGTGATGAGGCCAATGAGCCATCGAGGGATGGGGGTGATAAGGGGTGGTCTCTGCATGAATTGTTCTCCTTTGGAAGGGGACAGGTCCCGATGACAAATTCAACATTCATGCCAGCTTTCAGGGCGCATGGAGGCAGTGGATAGAGGCTGAGTATGGTGACAATGGTGTGGTCTCAACCCCCCACGATGTCACAGATGGAGACTGGCGTGACTACTTGGCGCGGTAGGTGATGCGCCCGCGTGTCAAATCGTACGGAGAGAGTTCGACGGTGACCTTGTCACCAGGAAGAATGCGAATAAAGTGCTTTCGCATCTTGCCAGACACATGGGCAAGCACTCGGTGGCCATTTTCCAGCACGACGCGAAACATCGCGTTGGGTAGAGGCTCTACCACCGTAGCTTCTACACTGATTCCTTCTTCTTTCGCCACAGGGACTCCAATTCAGTGCCAACAATCGATTGGCTGGGCGACCATGGCACAATCCCATCTGTTGGGCAATCTTTGATTGGGACTTTTTCTGGTTTTGCTGGAAGTGGGTGTGATTCGCGAGATTAGTCTTGCATGATGTCCTGGATGTCCGGATCCAGTGCCGTACTGGTCGTCTGTCCGGGTGGGCGAACGCTCCCTCGAATTTTCGCGATCCCTTCGCGGATCTCTCGCGACGTCCATTGGAGCGTTACGGCACCATAAACGGGATGCACGGCCGTTTCTACGATCCATTGATTGGAAGACCAACGCGCCTTCTTGGGGTTTTGACGAAACTCAGGGTCACTGAACTCAATGCTGTCCGGGGCACCGTAGAGTTGCGTCAAACGGACCAGGAACGCGGAAAAGGTGCCTCGCATGACATGCGTGGTGACCACTTTCCACAATTTCCCCTGCACGAAGAAATAGTAATCGTGCGTATTCTTGTATGGGACCACGATCATCGATTCGCCCGTGCTGTGAGCAAAGTCGCTCGCGATCACGGACACGTTGTATCCGGTCTTCTGACCTTTGAATTCGGTGAGACTATCTCGAATACTCTGCAGATTTCGTTCAATTCCGGCTAAAATTTGGTCGCGAACGTTCAGATCCGTCGTGTTATTGAGTTGTTTCTCGTGCATGCTGTACAAGTGACGGTGAATGTACCGGTACACCTCTGCATAGCCTTGGCCAAGCGGGACGCCTGCAAATCGCACATCATACCGGCTACTGGATAGATCCCGCTGAGGCGGTGCGGCCTTTGCCGAAGCAAAGGCTAAAAACACTGCAAGGGCTAGAGTCCATCGGGTTCCGTTCATCATCCAACTAAGTGCCGTTTTGGCATAAAGCCACCGTAAATTGTACCGGTGGTGTAGGGGATCAATCAAGGGAACGCAAGTGTGAAGTGTTGGAACCACCGAGCCTTAATGCGCCACGTTGGGTGGCAGTGTCACGGCTTGGACTTTCATGAAACCACTTTCGCTGTCGACAATGATGGCGTCTCCTTCCGACACCGCTCGGCTCAGTATTAAGGACCCGGTGTACCCAAATCCACCGAGGGCGATGAGCATGGCACCCAGCGCTGCCAGCTCTTCCGTGACGCCTGTGGCGGCACTGAGCATCAGATAGACGCCGATCGTCGTGCCTGCGATGAGCAAGGCGGTCCACAAGCCCAACGTCTTGTGAATTCCGATGATGGAGTTGGCGTGGCATTGGGACATCTGCTGTTGAAGGCGAATGGATGTGGAACCGAGTGTCCAACCGAAGAGCTTGCGGCTGAGGGTCATCTCTGTGTCTCCATCGGACGTCCATCCAATGCTTCGATGTCGGCATAGTCCCAGCCAACTCATGGCCGCTTCCGCAAGAAAGCGGAATGGCAAGAACAAGAACGCCGCTGTTCGACCGACACGAGAAGGCTTCTTGGCGGGGGCTTCGATTCGCAGGACCGAAGTCTCTTCGGGTGTATTCCACGACGAGGAGCGCAGAGTAGACCTCGTGGGTGGACGTCTCGGAAAGATGTTGGGATACGCATCACGCAGTAGCGCACAACGGTCCGTCATTTCCTTGGTGCTTCGAGCCCCGCGTTCAACGAGCTCCAAGCGTTGTTTCGTTTCATCCAGGAGCATGACGTAGGCCCGTATGGCGTGCTGACTAGATTCGGGGCCGCTGCAGCGAATTTGGTTGCGGATGTGAGCCTCAGCCAAGCGAAATGGTGCCACGTAATCCGGTTCATGGCGAAGCACCCACGCGAGGCACTGGCTTATGCTTTCTCTTACCACGGAATCGTAGAGGCGTGGTGAGCCGCTCAGCAAGTTCGGCAGGTTCGCAAGGATGCCCTTGGCCATGGGGATCGCCATCGAGCCCAGTTCGTGGAGTACGGAGGCAACGAGGAATTCACCGCGATAGGCCCGCGACCAAGGCAGGCCATGTACGTCATTTTTTTGCCAGACTCTGGCCAAGAACGCGGAACGAAGCACTTGGGCTGCGTGGCACTCTTCCTGTTGCATTTTCGTCAACAAACCATGCACTTCCGCGATCCGAATGAGCGTCCGATCCGGGGCCATCATCAGCGGAACACGGATGGCCTCCAGCGTGGCGGGTGACACCAAGGGGAGGCTCGCAGCGGCAAGGGCCATCGCGTTGGGTCCGCCGCGCAGGATCAAGGTACACAGCCAGTGTGTGCTCTCTAGAAGCTGCGGCGTGGTCGAGAGTGCGCCCAAGAAGAGGTCGGCCGGTACGGATTCCAGCAGCCGTACCGTATGGGCTGGCACCGATTGCTTGGCGAACGTGACACATTGCGCCAGGCCGTGCGCGAGTACACGGGCTCGTTCGATGTCGGCATCGTCCGCCACTTTGTCTGCGGCGATAATGCGGTCCAGCGCTTCGGCAGCCGTTTGAGCGGCCACAGCATCGCCACGTCGCTCATAATGAGCCACCATGGCCAAACCACCTCGCATAATCTCTTGGACGGTGTCCCCATCGACGTGAGTAGCCAGGTGGGGCATG
>CAUZBV010000491.1:0-3319 GCA_963578115.1 Myxococcales bacterium | reverse complement strand
CCAAAGAAGTGTGCAATCCCTATTGTCAGCTGGGTTGCCCAGCCGACAAACAATGCACCCGCGGCAACTTCGGGTTTGCCTGCGCGGGTGTGGGTACCACGGGCATTGACGGAAACTGTGACCTCGCTTCCGACTGCGTGGTGGGGATGGATTGTTTCATGCTCACCGGCGAGTCCGGTGGCAACACCTGCAAACAGTTCTGCATCACCGACGAGGACTGTGCTGACGGTCGAAAATGCGACGTCAACGTGAACTTCCAGAGTGGCGCCAAAGGGCTGTATTGTGGTCCCGTGCCGCAAGAGTGCAATCCCTTTGAGGCGGTGGAGACCGGTTGTGGCGAAGGCAACGCCTGTTATCTCGGTAGCAACGGGATTAAGCAGTGCAAGTCGGCGGGGACGATGACAGAAAGCGAAGTCTGCCAGGGCCAGGGTTCAAACGCCTGTGCGCCTGGTTTGCAGTGTTTCATTCAATGTTTGGCCATCTGTGCGACCGATGCGGCCATGAACCCCGACGCGCCCGTGTGTGCGACGTCGTGTGAGAACGGAGAGTACATCGAGCTCGTCGCCGACCTGGGTGTTGGGATCTGTGGGCTCGACCCACCGGGGATGTGCGACATCTTCGATCAGACCACCTGTCCGAACGCGAACGAGGGCTGTTACTTCAGCGCCCAAGGGTTGTTGTGCAAGACCCACAAAGGAAAGAAAGCCGGAGAAAACTGTGATTTCATCTCCGACTGTGAGCCGGGCCTGACCTGTGCCCAGAGCACCTGCCAGGAATGGTGCAGCCTCAAACCGGGTGCACCAGAAGACATCGCGTGCGAAACCAAGTGCGATGCTCAGGTGTATTACAATCCCAAGGAATGGAACATCGGTGCCTGCGTGGATGCAGCGCCGACGCTGCCCTGTGATTTCTGGGCGCAAGATTGCGAGGCACCTCAGATCTGCTACATGGTGGGCAACGGCGCCACCTGCATGGATCCGGGGAACCAAACGGGCGAAGGCGGGGCGTGTCAGTACGTGAGCGATTGCGCCCAAGGTCTCTATTGTGCGAGCAGCGTCTGTATTCAGCCCTGCAGTCTGGACGAGCTCGCGGCACCGCCGATTCCTATCTGTACGGAGGTCTGCACCGACGCGCAGTTCGACGTGATCAGCTTCGACAATCAGTTGGGAAAATGTAAGTGATGGACCGTGGAGCAACGAGAGGATCGTTGCTTCATTACAAACGAATTGGAAGAGAGGGGCTTTCGGGCCCTTTTTTTCTGGGTTCTCAAGCGGCGGACTAGCGCCCGCCGCCCCCCGGACGTTTGCCGTACCACTGCTCCAGAAAGACGCCGAAGTTCGCATCGGCGCTTAGCGCCTCCACAAAGGTGTCCAAGGGGATGGCCGTCAGCGTTTTGGCCGTGTAGAGGCGCTGGTTCTTTAGCAGTTTGTCGATGGCGTCCATTTGGGTTTGATCGGGGGCTTCGATGACGGAGATGATGTCGTAGGTGCCTTGGGTCGCGAAAGCAGCCACGAGTTTTCCCTCGTTCTCCTCGATGACGTTTTTGGTTCGCCCCACAGTCTCTCGCAGGTCATCACGCAGACGTTTAACGCCTTCGTCGGTAAATCGGATCAAGCGGACCCAAAATGGCATATCATCCTCCCCAAGAATTTCTGTGGACGTGTATCCACCTGGCCGCGCATTGTACAACAAACCATGCGGATCAGGGAAGCGGCGATTGGGCGGATTCCGTCAGAGGCGAGAGATGCACCCTGGGTGCTTGACGGACCACATGGGCTTCGGTGAGCAGGGCCAAGCGAAAGAGGGTGTGTTCCTCCCAATGGCGACCGATCCATTGCAAGCCGATGGGTAGCCCGCTTTCATCGTACCCGGCAGGCACGGAGATGGCCGGCAGTCCGGTCAAGTTGGCGGGCAGCGCATACTTCATGATGTGGGTGGCCAATCCCAAATTGGATTCTCCGCACTGGAGGGCCTTTGGCGACCAGGCCGGCGCGGTGGAGCCGGTCATGGGCGTGGCGATCACATCCACCGACTTCAGCACGCGCAGAAAATGGTGGGTGAGGCGGACGCGGTGTCGTTGGGCGTGCACGTAATCCGAGCCCGTCAGGCGGTGGGCCAGGGCGAGCTTCAATCGGATGTCCGGGCCATAGTCCTTGCGATGGGCCGCGAACACCAGGCTTTGTGCGGCCGCTATCTCGGTGGCGATGGTGACCAAATGAGCGGAACGGACGACGGACAATTCCGGGATCTCGATGGGTACAAGGGTGGCTCCGGCGTCGCAAAGCCGGTCGAGGAGTCCGCGGGTGGCCGTCACGATCGCCTCGTCAGCGTCATCGAACCAGGGGTCGAAGATCCCGATTCGAAGGCCGGTCAAGTCTGCTTCTTGAATGCCATCGAGGGTCGGTGGGGGTTGCCGCAGGCTGTTGGCGTCGTGTGGATCCGGTCCGGCCATGACCGCATAGGCCAACGCCAGGTCCCGAGCGGACGCCGCGATGGGACCAACGTGCGCCAAGCTCCAACACAGGGGAGCTGCTCCCCGTTCGCTCAGGCGTCCAAAGGTGGCCTTGATGCCATAGGCGCCGCACAAGGAGGCGGGGATCCGAATGGATCCTCCCCCATCGGCGCCGATGGCGATGGGACACAGGCCGGCGCCCACAATGGCGGCCGATCCGCTGGACGAGCCACCCGTGGCGTGGGTCGTATTGTAGGGGTTTCGCGGTGTGCCGTGGTGATGGTTGTACCCCGTGACCCCCATGCCGATTTCGTGCATGTTGGCTTTGCCCACAAGCAGCGCGCCCGCCCGGCGCAGTCGTGCCACCACATCGGCATCGTTGGCGACCACCTCGGCGCCCAAGAATCGGGTGCCTACGGTGGTGGGGTAGCCCGCTTGATCCAGCTCGTCTTTGACGGCGATCGGCACGCCATCCAGGGGCCCCAGCGCTTCACCGCGCGCGTAGCGTTGGGTGGCCTCTTCGGCTTGAGCCCGCACGTCGTCGTCGTGCTGTGCGATGAAGAAGCGCATGGCCGGCTCTAACTGGTCACTCTCGGTGGTTCGAGCGAGCAGGGCTTCGGCGACGTCGCTTGGGGATTGCCTCTTTTCCGTGTACGCCCGGACATAATCGGCGGCCGTATGAAAACAAAAACTGCCTTGGGGGAGTGTGGCGTTTGGCAACGCTTTTGCCGCCGAAAGCGCGGGCTCTGTGGGTTCGTTTTGCGTTTGTGTACCCACATGGGGCTGATCCGGGGGCGTGCCCGGGTGATGGTCGTCGGTGGGCAGGGCACGAAAGTCCACAATGCCCACGTCACGGAGCATCTTTTT
>CAUZBV010000490.1:0-3321 GCA_963578115.1 Myxococcales bacterium | reverse complement strand
GTGATTGCTCCAACACCAGAAGCGGTTGCTCCTCCGCACCACAGTTGTTCCGGGTCGGTGCGCCGGGGCTGATGTAGGGAATCGTGACCTCATCGGGCGTGGCCAAGGTGCGCAACACGAACAAACCGCCGTTGGGATCAAAATGGGTTTTCTTGAAGTCCGTGTTCACGCGCACATGAATCGAGGCCGCTTCGGGATCAAGCGAGGGCATATCAAAATCAAAGGTGAAGGCCAAGGCCCCCAACGCGTCGACCAGCATGGGGCCGAGTACGCCTTCCAACTCACCGGCGAACTGGTCTTCGATGTCCCCGATGAAGTTCTCGATCTGACCGTTGATGATGGGTTCAATGATAAACTGCAGCCAGCCGTCGATCTCCACATCGGTCCCGGCGATGGCGACCCCACTTTCTTTGATCGTCACCTGCAGCTGATGGGCTTCATCCACCCACAACTCCAGCTGCGCCGTGATGGTGATGGTATCCAAGAAGATATCGCCCGTGATGGTTGACGGCACAAAGAAAGGTCCTGATTTTTTGACCGCCTTGAGATCGGCCTTGCCACCGGTGATGACCGCCTCGATGTCAATGCCACCGACGACCGACTGGAGCGACACCTTGGGTGCGTTGTAGGTCATGTTGCTGATGTACACGTCCAACACAGCGCCACTGGCTTCCACGCCCTCCGCGGCCGGACTCGGGATCAGATTCGCTATATCAAATCCCGCAAACACCTGCTCGAAGATCGTGGCCAGGTCGTCGGCCGGCATGACGTGCTCGCCGTCGTCGATCACCTCTTGGCTCATGTAGAGACCGGCCCCCGGATCGGCGTGTCCGCTGAAGAGGTATTCCGGCTCTTTGTAAGGCTTGCGACACACAAAACAGCCGATGGCCTTGTTGACACCCACGTCGTTCCACTTTCCGTCGGCTTTCATCTCCGCGAAGTCTTCATCGCCGCCCGCGTTGTTCGGCTCGCCTGGGTTCCAATTCTCCATGTCGATGTCCGACCCGTCCGACCACACGAAGGTCCCCTCGGTCTCCTGGTCGTTGAGCCCAATCCAGAACGGGGGTTTGTCGCACAAGTTTTGGGCCAACTCCTGTACAAACACGTTCTCTTCGTCCGAGTGAATGCTGGTCAAATGCCCACCCCAGGCCACACACGCCGCCTCGGCCGCCGTCCAGCTGATGGCGTTGGTGGTCGTCTCTTGCATCACGTGGAAACAGCCGGTCTCAAACGCGCTCTCAAAGCACTTGGATTCCGGACCATACACGGTCTTGTCTTCCGGGAAGAGGTAGTTGTTCGACCAATGAAATGCCTGCACTCGATTGGTTGACGTACTGAAGCTGTCGGTGGCCACCAACTCAAACGTGTTTCCACCCACCGCGGGCGTAAAATCGGCGGCAAACGAACCGTCTTCGGCCACATCAACCGGCTCGCCATTGAGGGTCAGTGACTCGACGGGGCCCGCCCCACTGGACACGCTGCCAGTGATCGCAATCGTCACCTCGTCCGCATCGTTCTTGATTAAACTCGCGGCTCGGGGCGGAAACGCCACCTGAATCACGGGAATGCATGCGTTGCTGACCGTCAGCTCGTTCCAGCAACCGTCATCGGCTTCGCAGGAGTCTTCGGTGCACGCGTTGTCGTCATCGCAATCCAAGGGTTCCACGCCCGCCGTGCAGACCCCCTCTATGCATACATCGCCCAGTGTACATACGTTGGCGTCGTCGCAATCCGCGCCAGTGTTGGGTCCGTTCACACAACCATCGGTCGCATGACATGTGTCGTCGGTGCAGGGATCGGCGTCGTCGCAATCGAGTACCTCGGGGCCGCCGGTACAAGATCCCACAGAACACACGTCGCCAATGGTGCACACGCTGCCATCATCGCAGGGATCCCCATCGAGCGGTGAGCTCAGACACCCCGCCTCCGGATGACAACTGTTGCTCGTGCACGGATTCCCATCGTCGCAGTCCATGGGAGCACCGCCTTGGCACACGCCGGCCACACACTGGTCGTCCACCGTGCACAACTCGCCGTCATCACACACCATCTCACGCGGATCGTTCACACACACACCGGCCACACAGCTTTCCAGCGTGCACAGGTTCTGGTCGTCGCACGCGGTCAGGGCGTTGGTCGAATCACACTCTGGAGGCGGTCCAACATCCGGTTCCAGTACATCAATGGATGCGCCCTTGTCGACAGGGCTCCCACACGCGAACAACAAACCACACACCACAGCCAGCACGACCGCAGCGAATGGTCTCCTTGGAACACGTTCAACGAACATCGGTTCCCCCTGCACAATTAGAAAGGCGGCCTATAGGATACTCCTCACGAGGGGCTCGATTCAAGGGCTTCTGCGAATCGAGAGCGCGGAGCCACTCAACCGTTAAGTGCGTCGCGTCGCTCGAGCCACTGACGAAACACGCCCAACACATGATCCGTGTCCGGATCGTGCATCAACTCGTGATAGGCCTCGGGGAACACATGTTTTTCCTTGTCGGGCGAGGAAATCCCCTCAAACACCAGATCGGTCGCTTCAGGAGCCACGCGCATGTCGTCGCCGCCGTGCAGAAGAAGGATGGGCACCGTGATACGATGGAGACCCGCGAGAGCGCGGCGCATCCCCCGGAGCATTTCATAGCCCGTGCGCGCTCGGATCCGTCCTTTGTAGACCAAGGGGTCTTTGCGGAGATCTTCTTGCACCTCCGGAAGACGGGTAGCCTTGGACACATCGAAGAAGGGTTGCACGGGCAACTTGGGGGTGAGGAAGGAGAAGAACCCGGACAGAGCCACCATGAACCCCGGAATGTCCTTGGGCACCAACACCGCCGGTGCCATCAAGATCGCGCCCGCGATCCCCACTTGATAGCGCTGCATGTGAAGAATCGCCAGGAGGCCACCCATGCTGTGCCCCATGAGGAACACGGGCACCTCTGGAAAGCGTTTCGCGGCCAGCTCCCGAAGAAGAAAAAGATCGTCCACAATGGCGTCCAGACGCTCCACATAACCCATCAACTCAGCGGACTTCCCGTGTCCTCGATGGTCGGGAGCCACCGCCGCAAACCCACTGTCGTGCAAGAACTTCAGCACGTGTCGATAGCGCCCCGAATGGTCCCCATACCCATGAATGAAGAGAACCACACCACGCGGGTTTTCGGGCACGGTGTAGCGCACAAAGATCGACGCTCCGTCGATGCTCTCGACGCTGGTTTCCATCGTCTGGAATACTTGTTCGTCCACCAACACCGAGTGTTTCCCATTGCGGTCCATCCGGTCAAGTCGTCGGCAGTGAACACCATTCAAGCGCTCAAAACA
>CAUZBV010000489.1:0-3339 GCA_963578115.1 Myxococcales bacterium | reverse complement strand
GAGCGTGGGATTGGATGAATAGACGCTCACTTCTTCTCCGTCTTCGATCCCATCGTCATCCGAGTCGTCATCGCATGGGTTGGACCCATAAAAGCCCTCTTTCTCATTCGACAGACCATCATTGTCGGCATCCTCACCCTCAAAATACGCCTCGTGCAAGGGGCACGCATCTTTGTCATTCACCACATCATCACCGTCAATGTCCGGATCGCACACGTCACCCAGTCCGTCTCCGTCGGTGTCCGTCTGATCGGGATCATCCACCCATGGACAATTGTCCAGGTGATCCAACTTGCCATCGTTGTCTGTATCCACCAGTTGAATCGGAATCGGTTGCGTCGACGCCTTCACCGCATCGATTCCGTCGGCGATCAACTCGACGGTGTTGGTCAACGATGCCCCCGGCTGTTCCCAGGGATAATCCGGGTTAACCAAGGCTTCAAAAGAAATTTGGACGCTCTCTCCTTCGGACAACTCCACATCGTCCGGGAACGCCACGGTCAAGGTCTCTTGGCCGGTGTCGTCGTTCGTTTCAATCTCTGCGGCAATCACCCCATCTTTATCACTGGAATTGGGCAATCCTGAGAATTTGACTTGAACCTTGTCCGTCTCTCCATTCCAGCCGACGAAGCTCAGCCCCAAGGGCAACACATCGGTGACTTGAAAATGCACGGCTGGCGCGGTGGCGTCCCCGGCATTGGCCACGACCACGACAAATTTCACCCCATCGCCCGGACTGGTGAACCCATCGTCCTGTCCTGGAGGGCTCATCTCTATGACCTGAACCATCTTCTGCGGGTTGATCAGCTCGGGCACGAACGAATCAAATCCCAGCACGATGAAGGCCACGCCAATCCCGTCAATGTCCCATTTGTCCACACAGCGATAGATTTGACACTGCACACCATCGGAGAGTTTCTTGGTGCACTTGCACTGATGATCGCTGGCGCAGTTGCCCTCCACTTGGTTGTTGTCGTTAATGGTGCAGGTTTCATCGGGGTAGTAGTCGTTGACCGAATCCAAACCGGGTGACGAGACATCCAATCGGGCTACCGTCTTTCCGGCCGGCACATCCAGAACAAACGTCTCAATGTCCACGCCGGCTCCGGCTGTACCATTGAAGGGATCGTCGCAAATTGGGTTGGCATCATTAAAGAGCTCGGATGCAAAACCATACGTCGGCACACCATCCTCATCCACGGTTCCCCACGCCAACTTGACGTGCTCTCCTGGGTTGTCCTTTTTGAGGCCTTTACACGATGGATCCGGATTGGTGGTCATGTTGTTGTTGTCCCCTTCCACAATGTAATAGGTCAACTTGCCCACGTTGTTCTGCCCCTGTGGGGGAGTGTTGGTAAGGACATCGGTGAGATCAAAACTCACCGTCTTTTGGATAAATGCCTCCATGCCGTCGTACAAGAAAATCGACCGCGTTTGGGTTTCTTCCGGATCCAAATACACCAAGACAATGGCAAACGAAGCATGACCAATGGTGTTGTGATCGTACTTGCACTTGTTGTTCTTGGAATCGCAGATGCAGACCGTCTCCTCGCCCAGTTGACACGAGGTCAGAGGATCTTGCAGTTGCAGGTTGGCTTCCTGCCAGCAGTCCTTGTCTGACGTGCAAGCGTTACCGCCGGGCAAGATCACCGCGTCCACATCACGAACCGTGTAGGTACCCACATCCCAACCGTCCGCCAATACGGACGTAATGTCGGCCCGGCATGTGTAGAATATCTTGGTCAGGCTGCCGGTCCGATTGTCGAAGTCTTCGTAACAATCGCCTTCCTTGGCAGTAATGATCAACTCGTTGGCAACGCCCGGCGCGTTCAACTTGACCGAGTAGTCGGGGGTCTCCCGTGCCCCGCTCCAATACAAGTACGCTGCTTCCAGTGTGACTTGTGGCGGAATGGCCTCTGTGGCGATTCCGACGCTGTTCTCGTTCAAGAGATTCAGAGCGATGTTGCTGGAGCCCACGCTCTCGGTCATGGTCGCTCCGGTGGCATAGTAAAAACCACGAATGTCCCATCGTTTTCGAAGCTCCACGTCGTCCGCCAAGGCAGGAAACGCTACGACTACCAACAAGAAACCGATCAGGATCCGCATCGTCTACCCTCCACCACTACGCAACATTCATGTTAGTCTTTCGTCTCAAGCGGGCGTAGATTTTATCACGGTACTGGGGGAGGGTTCAATCGACGATCACAGCTTAGTTTCAACGGTAAAGCGGCATATTGCCCTCGTCGCATGGTTCCGGCACAAATTTTCCGCGCAACACTTCGTCCCCAAAGTCCAATTCAAAGGCCCCAAAGAGTCCCTCGGTCATAAAGCCCTTCTCCGGATGCCACGTGCTGATCGCCGCGCCTTTCTCCGGATTGACAATGCAGATGCTGCCCGAGACGGGCCGGCGTGTTTCCGTCAACACGCCCGCTTCGTAGCGGCGCACCTCGGCCTGGACCGTCTTGCCCGGAAGCACGAACTGCTGCTTCGACGCCAACCCCACGGGCAACTCGATCCGGAGGAGCCATTCATCGTCTTCCAGGTCCGTGTCGGGCGCCTCACAATTCTCGCTTTCACTGGTGAGAATGACAGCCGTGCGCACGTGCTTTCCGTCGGTCTTGATGGCCACCGCACGTACCGAATCCAGTTCAAAATCATCCAGCGAACCAGCCTTCGCGCCCTCTTTGACTTTGATGCCGACTTCGGAGTTTCGGCTCAGATTCGTCATGGTCTGCACGCCTACCGATCCCGTGTCATTCTCGCCACCTTCCGCGAGCAAAATGCGGCAAAAATCACTCGTGAGCGCGGCATCTTCGTCCTGCACAATAGGCTGCAACGTCTTGCCCGTGGGAAAGGGCGTATAGAATGGTTTGCCATGCATCTTGTTGACGAGCCCCACCGAGATGGACGGGATGGCCGTGATGAGAACCAGCGAGAGCATGAGAACACCAATGAACGGCAACACGCTTCGCATGACCTGCCCAAAGGGTTTTTGGAAGAAACCCGACGCCACGAAGAGGTTCAAACCCAGCGGCGGCGTCAGGTACCCAATCTCCAAGTTGACGATGAAGATGAGGCCCAAGTGAATCGGGTGAATGCCCAACTGTGCGGCCAAAGGAATGATGAGCGGCACAAAGAGAATAAGGGCGCTGATGATGTCCATCAAACAGCCGACAATGAGCAAGAGGACGTTCAACATGAGAACGAACTCAAGGGCCGTCAATTCATAGGCGGACAACCATCCAATGATCTCGTTGGGGATTTGTTTAATCGCCAGAAACTCCGACAGGCCCAACGCCACACTGATGATCACCAAAATGGATCCCATCAACGCCGCTG
>CAUZBV010000488.1:0-3340 GCA_963578115.1 Myxococcales bacterium | reverse complement strand
AGCTTCTTGCCAACGCTGTACCCTTTGACGTCCGTCGGAAACACCAGCAAGGTCAGACCACCGTATCCGTCTTCACCGGTACGAACACCCAGCGTAATGAAGTCAGCACGGGTGCCGTTGGTGATCCACAGTTTTTGCCCGTTGATCACGTAGTCATCCCCATCCCGCCGTGCGGTCGTCTTGATCGCCGCCACATCGGATCCACCACCGGGCTCACTGATTCCAAGCGCTGCGATCATGTCGCCTTGAATCGCAGGCTGAAGGAAGTTGCGCTTAACCTCGTCGCTGCCCAGCTCGTTGATGATGGGCGTGGCCATGTCAGACTGCACCATCAAGGCCATGTTCACACCTGCGTTGGACGAATGGATCAACTCCTCGGCGTAGCAAGTGGTGAACCACCAATCCAACCCCATGCCGCCGAACTCCGGATCGTGACGAATTCCGAATAGCCCGAGATCACCGGCTTGTTTGAAGACCTCTCGCGGAAAGATTCCGGCTTCATCCCACTCTTCCGAATGGGGAGCCAGACTTTCGGCAAACTTTCGGACAGTCTGCCGCAGTGCCTTGTGATCGTCGGTGAAGATCTCTTCATCCTGCATGAACACCCGTTGTTCTTCCATGATCCCTCCGTACGCGTCGCTACAACGCCCTAATCAAATCTCGAGTAATGTTCTTTTGGTGCGACTCCAGCGTGCCACCACCGATTTCCATTAGCTTGGCATCGCGCAAAAAGCGTTCCACCAGATATTCGTCGCAGTAGCCGTATCCACCCAACACCTGCATGGCGGCGTCCGCCACCTGCTTGCCCACGGGAGCAGAGTACAGCTTGGCTGCATCCGATCCCAAACGATTTCGTTGCGTCGGACTGACCTGAGCGGCCACAGTGTAAATCAACGCCCGTGCCGCTTCGGTCTTGGCGTAGCTCTCACCGATGTAGCGCTGAATCTGACCAAATTCGTGCAAGTGCTTTCCGAATGCCTTCCGTTCATTGGCATAGCGCAACATGATGTCCAAGCAGCGATCGGCAATCCCCAACGACATGGCCGCCAAGGACAAGCGCTCCAACTCCAAGTTGCGCATCATGCTCTTCACACCGCCCCCTTCGCCACCCAAGCAGTTCTGTTCGGGGACGCGGCAATCCTCCAAAATGAGCTCACACATAGTGGATGCACGCATACCCATCTTGACGATCTTCTCAGAGACGGAAAATCCAGGGGTGTCCCGCTCCACAACAAACGCCGTCACACGATCATTCACTTGGGCATAGATGATATAAATGGACGCCTCGGAACCGTTGGTGATGAACGTCTTTGTGCCGTTGAGTACATAGTGCCCGCCATCGCGTGTGGCCGTGGTTTTCATGCCCAACACATCGGTCCCGGCACAAGGTTCGGTCATCCCCATTGCCCCAATCCACTCACCGGACAGTACTTTGTCCAAGTAGCGAGTTCGAAGGGCGTCATCGGCGTTGTAGAAAAAATTGTTCACAAACAAAACCGAATGCGCCAAGTAGCCGAGACAAAAGCCCGGATCGGACCGGCTGATTTCGTGATGGCAGATCACCGCTGCTGTCGCATCCAACCCACCGCCGCCGGCCTCTGCAGGAACAGTCACGCCGAGAAGGCCCAACTCCCCACACTGACGTAATAGGTCTTGATTGAGCACACCGCGACGATCGTGTTCCTCTGCCTGGGGTTCAATGACAGAGTGGGTAAAGTCGCGCACCATCTCCCGCAAGAGGCGGTGCTCCTCGGTAGGATTGAACAGGTTGGTCGTGCTCATGTCAGGAACCATACCAAACCAAATTCTTTCCGTCAGCACCCAAGGAACCACAAAAACAACAAGATACAGTCCCTGGGTGGTTTGGAGGACTTGCGTGCCTATGAGGCAAGGTGCCGGACACGGAAAAACAAAAAAGCCCCGACCTCACAAGAGGCCGGGGCCATAATGCTCTGAAAATTCTCTACGAAAACACGGTCGTCCGGAAGACTCGTTTCTTCAGTCGCTGCGGTCGCCTGGGGCGAATCCGATGCCGATGATTGAAGAACGCATTCCGACTCAAGCGGGAGATGTATCGGTCCGCCCGATTCAACAATCGACGAAGCTTTCGGCGTTCGAAACGCGACAAGTTGCCATCTCGAAGGTAGAACTTGCGTGAACGCGTGATCCGACGCTGTAGGCGAAACAAAGTCCGCGCTTCACGCCGAGTGAGCGTTCCCGAACGAAGACCATCGCGAATACGCATCAATTGATCCGCTTGGCGAAGGGCCCCAAATCGCGACGACTTCCGCTGTACACGACGATGTCCAAATCGCTTTACCTCCAACGAATTCCCGGTGCGCACACGGCTCCGTTTTGGCCCGTCGTTCTGAGCCTTACGAGCGTGGGGGTGAGCAGAAGCGGATGCCAGCCCCATTGTCATCAATGCAACCAACGACATTCCTATCAACACAGTACTTTTGACTCTCATTGTGATCTCCTTAGTCTCCTGCACAGAGCACACGCTCCAAGGGTTCGCACTCATCAAATTGCAGCACTCATGCCAACCGACAAACAAAGAGAAATAACTTAATTATTACAGTATGTTACTAATTTAATGGGGGTGCGAACAAAGCGCGAAGTGTTGTAAAAAAGACCACACCCGTGTCATGGGGACGAATCACCAGAGGGACGCCTTGCCAACAGGATGGCGCCCAAGACGCTGGCGGTGCATGCCAGAGCCAACTGCCACAGCACTGGGGACGCGTCATCCACAATCCCAGGCAGTGAAACGCCGAGGCGGGCAATAAGCAGGCTGATCCCATTGTGAATGGCATGAAACGCGATGGCCGGCCACACCGACCCACATTGAAGAACGATTAATGACAAGACAATCCCCAGAATGGTCTTGGGGACAAAACCAACCAATGACAGATGAAAGGCGCCAAACAGAAAACCGCACAACAGAGCGGCATAAAGGGGCCGCATGCGATCCCGTAGCGCACTGAGGAAGACGCCTCGAAACAACAACTCCTCGCAAACCGCCGGCGTGAGCGCCAACACGGCCAAGAGTTGCCACACCGGCGTCTCGGAAACCAAGTCACTCAACAGGTCGTCACTGGCCGACGGCGAAGGATCGGCATCCCCCGTCATAATCCAGCGCGCGACCAGCATCAGCGGATACCACAGGCTGCACCCCAAAAGGGCGCCACCCAAGAGGTCACGGGCTTTGGGGGCATGCAATGCGAAGGAACGCGTCAACGACAATCTCTTCCAACGCAAAATCAAGAGCGCTGGCAAGAGCAGAAGACCCCACTGACTCAGCGCGACTCCAACCACCCCGAAGCGCACTTGAAGCACC
>CAUZBV010000487.1:0-3348 GCA_963578115.1 Myxococcales bacterium | reverse complement strand
ACACCCAATCAGGGCCACTTTCCCAATCCACCTCAATGAACGTTGAAAACCATGCGGCTGCTGATTCTCCATCGCCATGCCCCTCGGTTCCAAAACAACCTTGTTCGTGTAGAAAGCTCCTTTCTAGATATACCTAGGCGCGCCGTTTTTGACAATCGAAGTATATCACTCAGTCAGCACACCGAAATCCGATGAACGGCGATCGGTAGCGCCCCACGTACTTTCTCCAATTGACCGAGGTGACGAGCCGCGAATCGCTGTTCCAGGAGCCGCCGCGCACAACACGCAATGGTCCCCACGCTTTGGGATATCCACTGGATGGCATGATAGGGTGAGCGAACCTGGGACGTGCCGTTGCGTCTTCGCTTCAAGGGACGGCTCTCCCTACGCTTGATGCACGTGTACTTCGCCAATCTCCACCTTCGCAAGCGGATGGCACGAGTCGGCATGAATACGGATGCAGTGGAGGTGATCCGGGTGCACGCGACGGAGGGTGTCGATTGATGGGTTGTTTGGCGCTGCGATTGCCCAGCCGGAATCCCGTCCTGCTCAGGGCCAGATCAATGGCGCGTAATCGGATCGCTCGTTCAGTGGCCCAAGCGGTCCATGACGAGCCACTGTGGACATAAACATGTAGACGGGCTCTCCCGATTGTGGAGCCCAGGTCGAGAGAGGAGCGGCGCCAAATGTGCTGGGACCGGGTCCTTCATCGTCCGGGGCGTACCCATCGTATTTGCATTCATCTCCCGGCCGTAAGTAATCGAATGTGGCGGCGTACCAGACACCATCCACCCTCGCGATGATCCAAATATTGCCTTCCATCGGATCTTCGGGGGCTTCCGGAAAGATCCCAAAGACCTCCGGCCACTTTCCCGCCTTCGTGTGATACACGCACAACTTGTCGTAGTCGATATGCGTACCGGTCACCGTGGACGTGACGTCCCAGCCAGACACATCGGTGTGAAGCCAGACGATATTGTTTTCATCGAAGTCATCATAGTCGGAGAACGCCGTGGGTGGATCCTCCGCGCACACACCGTCGCAGTCTGAAGCGCAGGTGCAGTTGGTTTCATCCGGCCCACACTCGCCGTCGCCGCAAAAGCCGGGCGGACCGCGGTTT
The DNA here is from genome assembly GCA_963578115.1 of Myxococcales bacterium. GTDB lineage: Bacteria > Myxococcota_A > UBA9042 > CAUZBV01. The sequence goes on along the minus strand of CAUZBV010000487.1, from coordinate 2,228 downwards.
CCCCCACAATCTTGCGTGCACGTCTCGGTGGATTCGGTGCCGTTGCAGACGCCATCGCCGCAGAAGCTCCCACAGTCTTGGGCACAGGAGGCGGTGGATTCATCGGGTCCACATTGGTTGTCGCCGCAGAGGTTGGGTTGAACGCAATCCGCCGGACAGGTGAGGGGGCTTTCCCGGCCTTCGCAGATCCCATCACCGCATTCGGCGGGCGGTTCTACGGTCCCATCGGCGCCGACGTCGTTCGCCCCTCCCTCGAGAGGGCCGCTTCCACAGGCAGCCAGGGTCAGGCCGATCGCTCCCACGATCAACAGGCGCACACTTTCTACAGCCATCATCGATTTTGCTCGTTCTATGTTGAGCAGGCGGAGGTCGCATCCTACCACAAAATGCCCGCATCCCGGCTGAAAATCATGGGCGTGTCCGTCCGTGGGCCCGGGCCTGTCATCAGCCTAACCCGCAGCCACTGCCAAATTGGGTGGCCTCGAATGTTCAATGGGAACGACGTTGTCTTCATGTTGAGGACGCAACAATCGGCGTCCACGGATTGGGTTCCTTGTGTGGTATGGTGTCTCTTCGAACACATGGAGAACATCATGAGAGACGGTAGATTATCGGCTCCTCTTGCAATGATTTCCCGCCGCCGATCGTCCGGTGGTGTCGACTTTTCCGAGTGCCAGGCACTCGCCCAGACCGCATGATGGGGGTCGTCCACATCACGATGGTGGGATGGCTGCTGGGTGCCGGCGGTCTCGAAGTCACGGTGACAACGGCAGACGAGTTGAAGGCCGCAGTGACCGCAGCCAAACCCGGTGACACCATCGTGCTCTCGGCCGGCACCTACGAGTTCAACGGCAAAATCGCTTGCAACAATCCCGGCACGAGCGATGCGCCCATCACGCTTCGCGCCGAGCAACCCGGGGCCGCCAAGGTTCGCTTCGACTCGGTGGAGGGGTTTCATGTGCGGGCGCCGTTCTGGGTGTTCGAGGATCTGGATATCGAGGGCATCTGCGCCGATCACTCCAAGTGCGAGCACGCGTTTCACGTGACGGGAGAGGCGGACAACACCGTGATTCGCGGGTGTGTGATGCACGAGTACAACGCGCACATCAAAGGCAATGGCGAAGCGCTGGGGCCCAACGGCGCCTACGTCTGGCCCGACGACGTGCTGATCGAATACAACGAGATGAAGAACAGCACGGCGCGGAACACCAGCAATCCCGTCACGCCCATCGATGTGGTGGGCGGGCGCCGGTGGATCCTTCGGGGCAACTTCATCCACGACCATGCCAAAGGCCAGGGCAACAACGTCAGCTATGCGGCGTTCCTTAAAGGGAATTCCAGAGACGGTTTAATCGAGCGAAATCTGGTGGTGTGCGAGCTGGAACACCAGGGGCAGGTGCGTCTAGGGCTGTCGCTGGGCGGTGGAGGCTCCGGTCCATCCAAGATCTGCGAGGACAACACCTGCACCCCCGAGCACCAGAACGGCATCTTGAGAAACAACATCATCGTCAACTGCCCGGCCGACGTTGGGATCTACCTCAACAAGGCGGCGGATACCAAGCTCTACAACAACACCCTGTTCAACACCACCGGCATCGACGTTCGCTTTGAAGCGTCCACAGCCGACGTGCGAAACAACGTGCTCGACGGAAAGATCCGAAACCGGAATGGCGGAACAAGCACCCAAGGAAGCAACCTGACCGAGACCGATCTGACCGCCTGGTTTGCCGATCCCGCCACAGCGGATTTCACCTTGATCGACGGGGCCGGCCTGGTCGATCAGGGCGAGCCGCTGGCGGGCGTGACCGATGACTTCTGCACCAACGCACGGGACGATGGTCTCCCGGACATTGGCGCTGTGGAGTACGACGGCGATGGGCCTTGCCTCACCACCACACCCTATGTCCCGGTGCCCGACGAGCCCGAGCCGGATCCCGAGCCGGAGCCGGCCGCCGATGAGCCCCCCATCGTCGAACAAGCGCCGGACACCGACGCATCGGTGGAAGCGGACGAGCCGCCGCCGGACACGGCGGAGAGCGACGATGTTGGACCGCCCGAACCGGCACCGGATGAGGCCAATCCATCGGATGCGGTTGGCAACACGGGAAAACAAGGCGGTGGCGGTGGATGTCAACAGCGCCCAGGTTCCATCCCCTCGTGGCCACCGCTCGGGATGTTTGTGCTGGGGCTGATCGGACTCGGACGTTCAGAGAGATGTTGACTCAGAG
>CAUZBV010000486.1:0-3356 GCA_963578115.1 Myxococcales bacterium | reverse complement strand
TCGCCTGCAAAAAACAAGGCCGATAGCACTTCGTACACGATGGGCAGGGTGAGGAACCCGGCGAACCATACGAGCAGCACAAACCAGCCACCGTATGGGGTGAGAACGAAGGGAGCCGGCCCCGCTGCGGCCAGTCCGTGAGGAACACGTTTCCAGACAAAGGGTAGGACGATGAGCAGAATCAACCCCGCGATGCCCACCAATCCAATGCCGGCAAACACCGCGAATATTTTTGCCATAAAGAGCCGTTCTTGACCCGCATGTCCGCTGTTGGATTCGATGGGTGTGCCGGCGTTGGCAATGTGGGCGTGCAGTCGACTTCGAAGCCATGGGCTGATGTCTGCATCGCGCAACAACTCCCAATCGTCGTCGGTGATCGTTTCACCCGCTGCGGCCAAGGAGACAACGCGCCCCAAGACCCCCCGATTTTCCGCGTCATCGGGTGGCAACATTTGCTCTACTTCCGCCACTCGCTCGAGTGTGAGGACGGCGGTATCCTCGGATTCGTCCTGGGTGGCCGGAGAATAAATCAGCCAAATAGCAGCGGCTTGTTCTCGGATGGCCGGGGGTGTGTGCTCCTGGAACGCCAGATTGCGTGCATCTTCGGCAAACTGACTCAGACTGGTCTGTAATCCTTGAACCTGGCTAGCGCTCTCCGGATCCAGCCACTGAACCGCTTCAGACATCCGTATTTCGACTTCCAGCAGTTGCTGCTGCATTTGCGCCTCAAGCGCTGCAGGCTCTTTGGGCGCACTTCCCCCGAGGTGCACAAAAACCAACACGGCACAATAGGCACCCACGGTCCACAACGCGGTGGGTACTGGCGGCGTGTTCATTGGCTTTGGAGCCTTCCGCTCTCTTTCAGGATCCTGAGGTTCTCCTTGCATTGATCGTCATCCACGGATTCGGCCAACTTCTTGAGCTGCTCACATCGCTCGGGGCCATCGGACTGTTCTTCGAGGTGAGTACAAGCCGCACGCACCAGCTGGTCGCAGTGCTCTCGTCCACATCCGAGAGCGAGTACGGTGAGGCCACACAGGATCCACACAACGAGCCATCGCAGGACCATCGTTCGGGGAGCTCCCCGTGCCACGTCCTGACTTTTCATGGGTGGAAAATCCAAGCGCATGGCCTATTCCAACGCGGCCTTTTTGATGATGTTTGTCAGACCTTCGACGCTCGTAAAGTCCTGGCTCAACACGCGCCGACCATTCAAGAAGACCGCCGGTGTTCCGCGAACACCGGCCCGTTGGCCTTCGAGTACGTCCGTCTGTACGGCTTTCGACAAGACCGAATCCTTGCGATCTCGCTCGAAGCGTTCCATGTCCAGTCCGGCCACACGGGCCCAATCGCGCAATCCACTCGCTCCCAACTGCTTTGTATTTTCGAAGAGCAGGTCATGGTACGCCCAGAATTTCCCCTGCCGGTGTGCGGCGAGGCTGGCGATGGCTGCCGGCCGTGCGTTGGGATGAATGCTGTCGAGTGGAAAGTGCTTGAACACCACCCGCACTTGGCCTTTCAGCGATTCCACGACTTCGTGTGCCGGCTTCACGAGCCGGGTGCAGAAGGGTCATTGAAAGTCGCTGAAGATGACCACGGTGGCCCGAGCATTTCGAGGACCCATGGACGGACTATTGGCCAAATTGAAGGTGTGGCGCACGTCATCCACCAGCTTGGTGCCTTCGCCCCCATTGGCGCCCGCCGCGCCCTTGAGGATCTCGGCATAGACGTCCGCTTTGGCCACGCCATCGGCCACCATCTTGTTGGCTTTCTTGAGCTCTTCCTCAATGAGGGCTTTGAACTCTGGGAAGGGCTTGGCACCCGACAGGGAGCGGCCATTGACGAAAAACGCGGGTGTCCCCTTTGCGCCAATGGCGTTCGCTTGTTCGACGTGTTTTGCGACGATGGCGTCAAATTTGCCGGCCTTCAGATCCGCGTTGTATTGCGCCACATCGAGGCCCACCTCGGTGGCATAGCGCTCCAAATCTTCGTCGGTGAATTTCTTGTCGGTGAACAGCTTGTCATGGAACTCCCAAAACTTGCCCTGGGCGTTGGCGGCCATGGAGGCCAGCGCCGCCGGTTTGGCGCGGTCATGGAAGCTGAGTGGTTGGTGTTTGAACACGATCCGCACGTCGTCTGGCCACGTTTCCTGCACTTTTTTCAAGGTCGGACCGACCTTGGCACAAAACGGTCATTGAAAATCGCTCACTTCGACGATGGTGATCAACGCATCGTCTGGGCCTTTGGCAGGATCGCCGTCGTTGACCACCGCGTTGAAGACGGTCTTATCCACCGGTGGCGGCGGCGGTGGTGGCGGGTTTTTCTCGGTGGAATAGTCCACCTCGCCATCATCCAACACGAAGGACAAGAACTGGTCCCCGCCCGGATAGGCGTTCTTTGGATCGGTATTAATGGGTACGGCCTTGATTCGAGCGCGAACCGCGTCGGCGGTGGAAGTACCTTTCGACGTGAGCGCTTCGACGCCGGCTAGCTCGGAATCGATCTCCTTCTTGAAGCCTTCCAGATCGCGGGCGTTGATGCGACGGCCGTTGACGAACATGGAGGGGGTCCCCCGCACGCCGATCTTGTCGCCCACAGCCTTGTCCCGTCGTACCCGGCCGATCACGTCTGGATCGTCCAGATCTTTCTTGAATTGCGTCAAGTCCAGGCCGATCTCTTTGGCGTATTCGTTGAAATCAGCGCTGGCCAGTCCGCTGTAGTTGTCGTAGAGCTTGTGCGCCATCTCCCAGAATTTCCCCTGGTTTTGCGCGGCGGCCGAGGCGATCGCAGCGGGTTCAGCCGCCTTGTGAAAGCCCAAGGGGTAATGATGGTATTCGATTCGCAGTTTGTCTTTGTAGTGTTCCGAGAGTTCTTCCAAGGTCGGACCGATCTTGGCGCAGAAGGGTCATTGGAAATCGGTCCACTTGGCCAAGACGACCGGGGCATCGGCGGGTCCCATTGCCGGTGCATACGCCGCGCTGCTCAATCCAGAACTGGCCGTATTGGTCTCGGGTTCATCGTCGTTCCCGCTGAATTCATTGTAGAGTAGGTATCCGCTGATCACGAACACCGCGATAGCAAAGATGACCGTGCTCAGGGATATGCCACGGACCTCTTTGATATTCGATGGTTGCCGAACTCTCGCCATGGGTTCCTCGTTGGGTTATTGGCCGCCAAATGTGGCGTGAATAATGGGCGTGTTGCCCGACGTAGCGCTGGTGTCCAACCCCTCTGGGCTGTGGTCATGATAGTGCTTGGCGAAGGTCTCGCCGGCGTTGGTTACGGTTGCCATGCGCCGAGCGCTGATGACGTCCGAGGCTTTTCCGGAACGAATCAACGCCAGTACTTGGTCTCGA
>CAUZBV010000485.1:0-3358 GCA_963578115.1 Myxococcales bacterium | reverse complement strand
AACGCCCTTGCTCGCACACATACGCCGTGGCTTTGCCCTTCATGGATCGTTTCTCGGCCACCCAAGGGACGAGCATTTTTCGTTTGTCCACGGCCGCTCCCTCGGTCACCATCGTAAACGCTCGATTGGGCAAGAACGTAGACCCGAGGGTTTCGAGCAATTCCGTCATGGGCGTATCCGTTGCAGGAGAAACCACCACCACCTCGCGAGGCACATCCAGCAGATAATCCACCGCGATGAGCATTTCGCTCATCCGGCCCGGTGCGCGTGCAATGAACAACCCGAACGCCCGAACCATCTTCTCCGCCGCTTTCCGGTAGCTGTCCTGAAAAGTGAACGTCGCCAATCGCAACAAATTCAGCGTGGCCACCGAATTGCCCGTCGGCACGGCCCCGTCATAGTCGGGCTTTTCGCGGACGAGCAGCTCTTCGTGATCGCTGGGCACCAAATAGTAGCCCCCCTTGTCGTTGTCCCAGTGGAAACGGTCCAGCTGCTGTTGGAGTCGAATGGCTTCGGAGAGCCACCGATCTTGCCCTGTGGCCTCATGCAGATCCAGCAACGCAGCCACGAAGAACGCGTAGTCTTCCAACAAGGCCACATTGTAGGCGCGGCCCTCCATGGTCACATGCATGAGTCGGCCGTCGGAACGCTTGGCTTTGTTCAACAAGAACGTGGCTGCCTGCGTGGCTCGATTCACATAATCCGGTCTCCGCAAAGCCAACCCCGCCTGGGCAAACGCGCTGATCATCAACCCATTCCAATCGGTCAGCACCTTGTCGTCTCGAATGGGCGGAATGCGTTTGGCGCGGGTGTCGTAGAGTGTTTTCCGTGCACCTTGCAAACGTGCGTCCGCATCGGCAAGCGACAACCCCATCTCCTTGGCCACGACGGCCAACTCCACTTCGATTTGGAGGTGATTGTGGCGTTCGAAGTTGCCCCGCTCGCTGACGCCATAATGACGAATGACCAATTGGGCATCCTCTTTCGAGAGCAGCTGCCGAATCTCTGCGGGCGTCCAGACAAAGAATTTCCCTTCTTCGCCTTCGCTGTCCGCATCGGTCGCCGAATAAAATGCGCCGGCTGGATTCGTCATTTCGCGCGCGATGTAATCCAGAACCTCCTGAGCGACTTTGCGGTATTCGGGATTCTTTGTGTGCTGCCACGCTTCGACGTACGCCACCGTGAGAAGCGCGTTGTCATAGAGCATCTTCTCGAAGTGCGGAATGTTCCAATAGGGGTCCACCGTGTATCGATGAAAACCACCGCCCACATGGTCATACAGACCGCCGCGATACATGGCCTGGAGGGTCTTGTCGACCATCTTCATCGCGCGCTCATCTTCCGATCGACGGGCGTAACGCAAGAGGAAACGAATGGGCAGACTCGAAGGGAACTTTCGGCCGGAACGCATGCCGCCGCTGGTTTGGTCGAAGCGAGCCCAATACTGGTCCACAGCCCGATCCAGCGCACCCACATCGGGCAAACCCGATGCGGCCGGCTGCGGCGCCATGGCCTGTATCACACGACCCGTGAGCTCTTGCGCCTTGCTGGCGATGTTGGGATCCGTGTCGTACTCGGTCTTGAGCTCCTTGATGAGCTCCAAAAAGCCCCGGCGTGATCCGCGGACGCCCGCCCGGGGAGGAAAATAGGTCCCGGCCATAAAGGGCATGCGATCGGGTGTCATCCAGGTGCTCATGGGCCAGCCGCCGCCCTTGGTGAGCAACTGCACCGCCGTCATGTACACGCTGTCCACATCCGGCCGTTCTTCGCGGTCCACCTTGATGCAGATGTAGTTTTCGTTGAGGTACGTCGCAATTTCGAGATCCTCGAACGACTCTTCCTCCATCACATGACACCAATGGCAGGTGGAATACCCAATGGACATGAAGAGCGGCTTCTTCTCGCGCCGCGCGACATCAAACGCTTCGTCACCCCAGGGATACCAATTGACGGGATTGTGCGCGTGCTGCAGCAGATAGGGGCTCGACTCCATAATCAATCGATTCGAGAAATGGGGACTGCCATCCACGTTCTTGTGTTGGGTGCGCGGCACATAGGCTTTGCCCCGCTTGGCGAGGGCGGCCCGGAGCTTTGTATCCAACGACTTCGGCCAAACGTCCACACCGGGCATGGGTGAATTTACCATCGTGGTCTCCTTGGCCTTTCCCGTGTTTGTTTTGGACCCGACTGTCGGTTCGGCAGTCGTCGTCGGCGGTGTTTCTTCGACCGGACCCGAAGGGCTTTCCGCCACCGCCCCACTGAATGGAGAGATGGTGGCTGCTCTCTTGGAGGACCCGCCGTCCGCAGAGGGTGCCGTCCATTGAATCCCCACCACCACAACCCCGATGGCCACGACGGCAGCGATGCCAATCTTTACACTAGCCAGGCGATCCATGTACTCTCCCTCGTTGAAACGCGTCAGAATGGGGACCCTAGCGGAAGGCTCGCGTGCTGGCAAATACGAAGCCTCGACCATCTCCTCGTTGACGCAGTAAAATCATCGTCTTAGGGTCCGCCCATGAACCTACAAGGAAAAATCGCTCTTGTGACCGGCGCCAGCAGCGGCATCGGCGCATGTTTCGCCCGTCAGCTGGCAGCCAAAGGGGCTGACTTGGTGGTGACCGCTCGACGGCTGGATCGCCTGGAGGCCCTGAAAGAGGAGATCCAGCAACGCCACAATGTCACCGTGCACTGCATTGGGCTCGACTTGACCGACCCCACCGCCCCCGCCCAGCTCGTCGCCCAAACCGAAGAGGCGGGGCTGGCCATCGACGTATTGATCAACAACGCCGGCTTCGGCACAAAAAACAACTTCGTGGACATCCCCTGGCGTCGAAGCGCCGATCAATTGCAGTTGAATATCGTGGCGCTTACAGAGCTCACTCACCGCTACGCCCAGGCGATGAAAGCCCGTGGCGGTGGCCACATTATGAACGTGGCATCGGTGGGTGCGTATACTCCCACACCCTATTACGCCACATATGGTGCCGGCAAGGCGTACGTGCGGAACTTTACGGAGGCCGTCGCGTACGAGTTGCGGAAGACCGGAGTCCGTTTGTGTTGCTTGTGTCCGGGACCCACCGAAAGTGAATTTCCCGAAGTCGCAGGCCACGAGATCCCAAAACTCGCCCGGGCCACCTTCATGTCGGCGGAGCGGTGCGCACGAATTGGGCTGCGAGCCTTGTTCGGATGGCGTTGGAACGTGGTGTCCGGCTGGATGAACAAGCTCATGGCGACATCGCTCCGATTCATTCCTCGCGCACTGATGACCCGCCTGGCTGCTTTGGTGATGGGAAGCTAAGGATCGTGCGCGTGGAACACGTCCACGTCCTCGCTTCTATAGACCCAACACTTGTGC
>CAUZBV010000484.1:0-3364 GCA_963578115.1 Myxococcales bacterium | reverse complement strand
ACCTTGGTGTAGTACGCCACGTCGCCTTCTCGCTTGGGCGCATAGCGCGCTTGGGTCTTTACGACCCGACTGCCCTCAAAGTATTCCACCCGATCCAGCAGAAACCACTTCTTGTCCAAGCGAACCCGGAGGCGTTTCCACTGACTGACACTGTCGGCTCTTCGCGTCAGCTCAAACCAGATGTGTGTGGCGGTCTCGTTGCCGAACGTGGCGGAAAAATCGACCGAAAAGTCGATCTGCGACATGTCGTCGAAGGTGAGATCACTGCCCATAAATGTTTGTCGGCGCGCATGGGTTGCGACACGCCGGACATTGTCGGTTTGAGGCGAATAGACGTACATAGTCTTCTTGCCTCGGATCAGCACGCTCATCCCCTTCACATCGCCGGGGGATTCGAAGCGCACCAAGCGAAGTTTGCGGTTCTTTTCCCTCACCGAGACCAACATGCTCCGCGATTCACCGCTCTTGGGTTTGAGCACCATCTTGAAGCGCCACTGTCGCGTCGTAAAATCGTTGTGTCGTTTGTCCGCCAACGCGAGAACGGCCTCGGCGCCTTGATTTCGCACGGTCTCGAAATCGGGGGTTTGGGCAGCCTGAACCCCACCCATTGGCCAGATAAGCGCCACCAATACACCGGTCAACAATGTTCTCATGGTCGAATCTTCCCTTACGCGAACGTTTTCCCTAGCGGGCATACGATACCGTGCTGAACCAAAATCACAATGTCTGACGATTCAACGCCCTTCGTTATTCCGATTTTCCGTCGCAGGATGTCCGCGCCACCAGGTCAAGAGCGCGGGCAGCAAGACCAATGAAGCGACGGCGGCGACCAGCAACGTCACCGCGATCAGAATGCCAAATCGACTCACAGGAACGATGGTCGCAAAGGCCAACACCACAAAACCGGCCGTGATCTCCAACGCGTTAATGAGGATGGCTCGCCCGGTGCTCTGCATGGCGCCGGCCATGTCGGACTCACGGTACCGCCACAGGAAATGAATGGCATAGTCGATGCCCACGCCCAAGGCGATGCTGGCCAGCATGGACGAGCCCAAATCAAGGGGCAAATGCCGCGGCAAAAGCCCCATTAGGCCAAAGGTTACCAAAAGGGTCACCCCAGTGGGGACAAAGCCCACAAACCCCAAGAACACGCTGCGAAACACCACACACAAAATAATCAACACCAAGGGCAAGCCCACCGCAAAACTGTACTCTTGATTTCGATGAACAGAACGGGCCATGGCCTCTTGGACGACAGGATACCCGCTCACCGAAGCTTGGATCGGCACAGCACCTGGCTGATCGGGCGTGGCCGGTGTCACGGTGATGGTCCCCCACAACACGTCGTCGACGAGGGCCTCCAAGCGTCGCTCCGTGCGTTTTGCCACCGAGCCCAGGACCCGCACAATCCGCTGCGTCACCGGCCGAGTCACGTGCAGCAAACGCACCGGCTGCAATCTCGAAAAAATATTGTCGGCGGCTTTGCCCGCGTATCGATTGAGGTGCAGGGACTGGGCAGGATCGTTGCGCTCGGCCAGCTCCTCCGTATCGGCGATGGACGCCAAACGTGCTCGGAACTGCTCTTTCGTGCGCAACCCGCATTGGCTCAACTCTGCAGTGACGGCTTTGTAAAAAGCGGGCAGCTTCGCCTTGTCCACAAACACCATGGGCTCTTCGTCCTCATCGGAAGGAGCCAATTGGCCCTGGAGCACTTGGGTCACCGCAGTTCCCAACGCCTTCTTTTGGTCCGCGCCAAGCCGACACCCCAACGTCTCCAGCACGGCAGGGCCCGCCTCATCGGCGCCGGCCAACAGGGTGATCCGCTCCACGGTCCGCGCTCGTACCGACGGAAGATTCTCACGAGTCCGAACGTCGCCCACTACGGCAACCGGCAAATGCTCGGCGATCAATTCCCGAATGCGCCGAGTCACCACGCGGACCTGTCGGGTGTCATACTCGCCAATCGCCACTTGAATTAGCGCGTTTTTCCGAGCCGGATCCAATAGCAGCGCGATGGCCTGGTCGTTCTTTTCTACAATCCCCAGCGAAGCGACCACCGCCTCTCGCGTGGGAGGGATCTGGCGCATGCCGGTCTCCGTCTCGGCGTACACCGCCAACACGTTCGCGATGCTCTCTACTTGTGTGACCCCCGGCAGGACCCGCAAGCGATCGTCCAGAAACGCCAGCTGCCTCAGCACCAAGGGATCGGTCATGTCGGCGGTGACCAACACCTGCAAAAACACCGCACCGCCAAACTTCTGCGTAAAGAACTGCTCCGCACGGTCCGGTGCCGATCCTTCTCGAAAAAACGAACGCGTGTCCATGCGTGTTTCGATCTGCGACAGATGCAACGCAAAAAATCCGGCGATGAGCACGCTGACACCCAGCACGAGCCCGCGGTGTTTCTCCATCGTTCGGCCCAACACCACCAACCCACGGTCCACGGCCTCGCCGGGCCCGCCCGGACGACGAGGCGGAACGGGCCAGCGAACGAGCACGGCGGGAATCACAAGCAATGACACCACGGCACATACTCCGGTGCCCAGTGCCATTTGCCACCCGAACTCTCGCATGGGCACGATGTCCATCACCAAGAACGACAAGAAGCCGGCCATGGTCGTCAACGCAGCCACGACAACCGGCCACCCGACTTTGATCAGCATGTCTTGTACGGACGCACCGTGGGTGCGGTACCACACCAACAAATGCACCGCATACGCCGATCCCAGGGCCACCAAGATCACGGGCAGCGACGAGCTCACCAAAGTCCGCGGGTATCCCAACCAACCAATGAGCCCCATGGTCCACAGGATCCCCAACCCAACGGTGGCCAACGCCAACGCCGCCAGCCGAGGCGAGCCAATGGTCACCAAGACCAGCAGGAGGATGATGCCGCACACGTAGGGAGCCAAGCGGATCAAATCCTCCTGGGATCCGTTGGCCGCCGCTTCGGCGATGAATGGCGCCCCGCCAAAATGGAGGATGACATCCGAAGGCCGGTCTGGAACGGCCTCCACCGCCGTGCGAACGGCTGCGGCCAACACATTGGGCGACAAGCGTTTGCCCTCTTTTTCTTCGTGAAGTTGAATCACGAGGCGCGTGGCGGTGGCATCAGCAGACACCACCGAGCCCACCAGATGGTCCTGAGAGAGCACCAACGTTCGCAGCGCCTCCAGTGCGTCGGGCTCGACGGGAATGGGTTGGGGGATCTCCCTTAACGCCATCACCACCTCGAAGGTGTGATCGATGTGCGTCTCAATGAGAGGCAATTCGGTCATGGCGGTGACGTGTTTCACCACATCGGGGTGGCTCTTGAGAGCGGTACTCACTCGGCGAAGATAGTCGAGCACGTCGGTCCGAAAGA
>CAUZBV010000483.1:0-3398 GCA_963578115.1 Myxococcales bacterium | reverse complement strand
GCGGCGGGATCCAAGACATACCAGTGGTCATCGACCCGCTCCAACCCCGCCAACGGTTCGAGGTCCATCGTCCACAGGATCGCCGTGGGCGCACTGGGCGCGAAGGGGTGTGGGCTGGGCTCTCGATCCGTGTCGGCGGGGGCCGAGAGGGTTCCCCGCAACCCGTCGGCCGGGGTCCCCTCGCTCCAAGCACACCGAAAACCGATGTCCGCGGAACGCGTCCCGGGTGGAGACGGTACTCGCGCGTAGGTCCGAATCCATCGGGGGCCATCCAAATAGCCGCCGCCTCGGACCACGCGATACACTCCTTGGGAGGGTCCGGTGGGATCCACCACGTCGTCGCCGTCTTCGTAGCGGTAATAGTCGTACCAATCGGCAACCCACTCGGCCACGTTTCCGGCCATATCCGCCAGACCTTCCGCGCTCTTGCCGACAGGTCGGGAGCCGACCTCAACGGGTCCCGGTTCACAATGCACGGACCCCGTAAAGTAGACGCTGCGCGCACATTTGGCGCCCCCCTCGGGCCAAGGATACGCCGTCCCCTCCGAGCCAGCGGCCGCCCGCTCCCATTCGGCTTCCGTGGGCAAACGTTTCCCAGCCCAAGCGCAATAATGAGCGGCGGCCTGCCACGTGACACCACGCATGGGTGCATTCTCTTCCCCCATCACCGGCAAATAGCCTTCCTTCACACGCTCGATGGGTTGGATGTCATGGAAATGCATTTCACCGCCGGCGTGGCTCAGGAAGAGCGCGAAATCCGCCACCGTCACCTCGGCGCTGTCCATGTAGAATTCGCTCAGCGTGATCGTGCGCTGGGGTGTTTGGTCCTCAAACCAGTGATCACCATAGGGCCCGGGGACCTTCATCGGCACGCCCATGGCAAAGGAGCCTGCGGCGATCGGCACCATGCTGTCCATATTCAGTACCGGGGCCACGGGCTTCTTCTCCGGCAAGGCGCCGATGCCGACCAGACTCCCCACCATCATCGCCGTCACCCACACGCTCATGGTTTGTGCTCCGGGTGAGGCCGTGCGTTCAAATAGTCCCACACGGGCTGATTGAGCTGGGGTTGCCAGCGATGGGCGACGTTGTCGAGGCGATAATAGAAGAGATCATGGTCGGTCCAACCCGCCGCGCCGAGCTGCTCCACCAGGGCGTCCGATCCCATGGCTGAACAGGGCTTCGCCGGCCCGTGCATGCAGCCCATTTGATTGACTTCACAGTCAATGCACACGTCTGGATCGAGCGCACCGTGGACAAAGACCATGGGTACTTTTCGTCCGGAGTATGCCGCAATCACCTCATGGTACTGAAACTCCGTGAAACCCGATTGCGTGCAAATACCAGCGAACACGTCGGGCATCTCCAGACCGGCAATGATGGCCATGGCGCCGCCGCGGGAATGGCCCACTGAAAACACACGCGACCGATCCACGTTGTACTCGTTGCCGATCCGCTCCACGAGCCTTCGCAGGTAGACCAGATCGGGATTCTCCACCGTGGCGCTCGTCCAATTCCAATCGGTCCACCAAGCCCATCGACCGGATTGCCAGCGCCATTGCTGCTCCGCATACACCGCGATGAACCCGTTCCGCTCGGCGCTGCGATCCAGCTGGGTGTATTGGGCGAGCGAGTAGTGATCGACGCGATGGCCAGGCAACATAATCACCACAGGCGCGGGTTGATCCGGACGGTAACTGGAGGGCACGAAGAGACGATAATGCCGAGGGACATCCTCGCTCGCGTTCTCCCCGGTCGGCGTCAAAATAGTGCCGTCTCGGTAGCCTGTCAGATGGAGTTCGCCCCCGGTCCCCGGACCGGTCTCCACCGTATGGTCCGGTGGATCTCGAAACGCGCAGGCTCCCGCCAAGAGATGGGGTGTCTCCCCAGCAGCGCACGCCGCTTCGCAATCCAAGCTGTCGGTGCCAACCACGCAATTGACGGGCTCATCGCACAACCCATCGCTGGCGTACATGCACGTGTTGCCCGGTGGCAGCCCATTGTCTGGGGGCAGCGCCACGTCCGTGTCGCCCGCGGACGAACCACAGCCTGCGAGGAGAAACAACACCATGAATCCACTGCGCGACATGCCTTCTGTATACCGCACATTGGCTCCCCGGTGCCACCACCCATTCGCACGGGGTCAATCCTGTGGCATACTGCCGAACGTATGCAGACACGAATCCAGATTGTCGCTGGGATGGGCCTCCTTCTGTCGCTTTTCCTGGGCTGTGCCGACGCGCTCGATGGCGGTCCCGCCAAGGACACCGACACGACTGCAGACAAAAGCGACCAGGGCACGGGGATCGAGACGGACAGCAGCGCACAAGAGGACGGAGCGCCCTCGCCCAAGGATGCGGCTCCCACGTGTGAGCCGGGCCAGAACACCGAAGCCTGCCACCGAGTCGGTGGACTGCATACGAGCGCGCAGCTTGCCTACCCCATGCTTTTGGTCCACGGAATGGGCGGTTTCGATCAGCTAGGCCCTCTGACCTATTTCCACCAAATCTCGGAGCACTTGGCATCCCACGGAGTGGCCATCTACAAACCGGTCACAGACGCCTGGAACAGCAGCGACGTCCGCGCCGGCCAGTTGGCGGACTATGTGGATGACGTACTGGCCTGCACCTGCGCGGGCAAGGTCAATCTGTTGGGCCACTCCCAAGGGGGCATCGACGCCCGGCTCTTGGTGGCGGGGATGGGTTATCACGACCGGGTCGCCTCGGTCACCACCTTCGGCGCTCCTCACCGCGGGACCCCGGTGGCGGACGTCATGCTGGGCCTTCAAGAGGGACCGGGAGCGCTTCTGGCCGGGGTACTCAATCTCTTCTTCGGTTTCCTCTACAACGAGTCTGAGTTCCCTATCGAAATTGAGGCCGGCCTCGCATCCTGTTCATCCCCGGCCATGGAAACGTTTAATGACGACTACCCGAACCATCCGGACGTGGCCTACTACTCCTACGCCGGCGTGACCGGGTTGTTTACGGACCCCAGCGACGCGTGTGCCGGCAGCCAGCTCCCCATACCGACTCAGCACGACATCGTCTCCCCCGCGCTCTTGCCCTCCTACCATTTCTTGGGGGGCGCGGTCACACCCAACGACGGGTTGGTCACGGTCACGTCCGCCCGGTGGGGAATTTTTCGAGGGTGCGTCGCGGCCGACCACTTGGACCAAGTGGGTCAAATCGCCGGAATTGTCGACTCATTCCAGTACAAGAAGTTCTACCTGGATCACGCCAAGTTTCTGGCCCAAGAAGGATTCTAGGAGCGCACGCCCGGTTGGGGTGAAAACGCCGACACGTCCACAGACAACCCGGTGTGGGGCAAGGTGATCTCGGTCGATCGGTCACCCTCTTTCGCCCGAACAATAAGCTCGCTGACCAGCTCCCCCAACACCA
>CAUZBV010000482.1:0-3401 GCA_963578115.1 Myxococcales bacterium | reverse complement strand
GTTTGTAGACTGCTGTGCGCCTGAATGCGGGTGAGATGCCCCATCTGAGCCTTCCGACGTCGCACCATAAAGCGGAGGGTCTGGAGCACGTTGTCGAAGCGCTCATCACGGCCCATGGCCACATTGCGATACGCCCGGAGGATCTCCAATTCGTTGTCGGAAGGCACCTCCGGCCAAATGCTGTTGACGAAGAGATACCCGAGACCAATCTGAAGTTTCTCTGCGGTCATGGATTCCAACTCAAGCGCCTCGTTCACAGGCATCTCTTCCGGCAAAGTCACAATGTTGAGGCACGTTCGCCGGCGGTCCATGAGCATTTGTTGGATCTGGCGCGTCTCGTCCAACATCGGGCCCGATTTCACGGTCTCCATGATGACGTGTGGAATCTGAAAGACCAACGCACCGTGTCCTGTCGCTGGGGCATCGACGATCAACATATCCCACCGGGGTTTTCCCGTGCGAGCATCTCGCTCCTGCTCGAGATACCAGGCCTTCCCGATCAAGAGCAGTTCCTTCATGCCGGGGAGCATTCGGACCAACGTACGCATCATCGGATTTTCAAAGACGACCCGATACAGTCGCTTCCAACGAAGCTTCATGAGCCCATACTCTTGGAGAGCAGGCTCCGTCGTCACATTGATACAATCGATCCCCGGGTGGAGTTCTACGGGTTCGTAACCGACCTCGTTGGGGTGTTCAAAGAGAAGATGGGCCCGGCCCTTGTTGGCGAGTTCGACGATAAGCACACGCTTGCCACGGCGGGCAGCGGCCAGTGCCAAGGCGGCACAGATGGTCGATTTGCCCACACCGCCTTTGCCGCCCACAATGACGAAACGTCGGTCGTAGATCGAGCCCCTCATGGGTGCAACTTGTCTCCTGTGAGAGCCCACGTGTCAACCCCCGGGCATGAACACGGTGGGCATCAGTCCCGACCTTTCAAGCCCCGATGACACCAATGCTATCGTCTGGTATTCTTGTACATCAGCCCTGAATCCGACCGTGGAGACGCATGACCACAAAGCGTGACACAAAACCGAACCGGAAAACTGACCAGCCGGTGACCCTCGAGACGACGAGCGGTCCCGGTCGTCATTATTTTGTGGGACGTCGAGACGAACTCAAATCGTTGTACGAAGGGGTGGGAGCGGCGGCCACAGGGCGAGCGCTCCAGGTCTTCTGTGTGTCCGGCCCCGCCGGCATTGGCAAGACCCGGCTCGGACAAGAACTGGTCGCCATTCTGCAACAAGGCGGCAAGCCGGTCACGATTCGCTCGATTGACCTCAGCGCCGCGGCCGGCACACCACTTCTCACTCAACTCCTACGAATGCGCTTTGAGTTGGACACAGTGAACTCCAACGATCACCAGGCCGCCATTGACCAAGTTGCACTGTCCCTGGGTGGCATCGTACACGGCGACCGTTTGGACGACGCGACGCGACTCTTGGCCAGTCTGGTGGGCATGGGAGTGGATGCCGAGGGCAAAGCGCTCCCAGGCTTTGATCCGGGCACCACCCGAACACAAGAGTTTCAACAGCGCGCGGTCAAGACAGCGCACAACCTGCTTCGTTACGATACCTCTCGGCACCCCTTGTTGTTGATTCTAGACGGCTGGGACCAGGCCGCTCGACCGAACGACTGTGAAATGGCCGTCAGCTTGGTCGAAGCATTGGCCGACCGCCCTGTGTGCCTCCTGGTCTTCGGACGCAAAAAGACGACTAAGAACCATCCTCTGCGCTGCGTACCAACCGAGCAGTTTAACAGCATCTCGCTCCAGCCCTTGGGCGATGGGGATGTGCAACGCTTGGTTCAAGGCCTATTGGAGCGCGTGGAAGCGTTGCCAAATCATGCCGTCGCGACCGCAGTCCGACAGGCGGGCGGGTCTCCATTGCTCGCTCTGGAGTTAGTACAGTTACTGGCCCATCGTGAAGTTGTATGCCCCGTCGACCCGGCAAAACGGGACGGAAAATGGACATTCCGGCCAGGCTCGTATCAGTCCGAGAGCCTCCCCGATGACGTCAATGAATCCGTTCGCGAACGATTCGAAGGGTTGTCGCCCTTCCGGAAATTGGTCACCCAAGCAGCGGCGATTCAAGACAACCAATTCTGGGTTGGCGCCACGGTCAGCCTTCTACGAACCCATCCAGACGTAGACAGTGACGCCGTATTTCTCACCAACGATCCCGTTCGACTCAAAGCCGAAGGAACCATCATGAGCCTGGTGGAAGAAGGTTTTTTCGACGGCGTCACCGACAGTCTATTGCTCAGACATCCCGCCCTCTGTTTTGCCGTCCCGACCATGAAGGAACATGCGTACGCATCCATTTCCAAGAAAGACCGGTTGCGTATGCACCGTGTTTGTGCCCAGTGGCTCCAGCGCACCCAGGGAACAGACCGATTGGCTTGGCTTCAACGCGTTGCCTACCACTTGGAGCAAGGAGGGATGGGAAGCGACTCCGCACAACGGCTCGTGGAGGCTGCCAATCTGGCATTGGGCCAGAACCGCCCAGAGCTTGCGGTCACATTGCTCAAGCGAGGGCTCAAACAGGTCAAGGAAGATTCGGCGGCTGTGGCGGCGGAGCTGCTTAAACGACTGGGCCGTATAGCAATGGAACGCGGCAACTACGAAGAGGCCGAACAGAGCCTCATGGAAGAGGTTCGATACGCCACGATCTTGGATGACCGCAACCGAATCGCTGGCGCCCATGGATTGCTGGGGCAAGTCCTGCGTCACACCGGGGACTACGAACGCTCCCGAGAGCACCTGCAGTTCGCGCAAGCGCTCTACACCGCCGAAGGCGATAAGGCCGGCCTGGCGGACATCATCGAAGAGCTTGGTCAACTCGTTTGGGAACAAGGAGACAAAGGCGCTTATGCGCAAGCCCTAGAGCACATGGAGCGCGCCACAGAGATGCGGCGACGCCTGCCGCACAAGCGCGCGTTGGCCCGAACCGTGAGCAATTTGGCCCGGGTTCAAATGTCCATGGGGCAATTGCAACAAGCGCAGGAGCTCCACCAGGAGGCGTTCCAAATCCGTGAACAAGTCAATGACCAACGGGGTATGATGCTCTCGCTTCTCGGCCTTGGGGCGGGTCAGTACGAGTGCGGTGATTTTGACGACGCGGTGATTAGCTTTGAGAGAGCGCTGGAGAGCGCAACTCATCTGGGCGATCGAACCTATGCGGCCATCCTGATGGCCAACATCGGGGAAATCCGGCTGCACATGGGTCATTTGGACGAGTCCGCACAGATGGTTCGCGATGGTGTGCAATTGGCCCAGGATCTCGGCAATCGACGGGTCGAAGCCTTGGGATTGATCGTGCAAGCCCAACTCGATCTGACCCAAGGCCACCAATCGGACGCACTGGACAATGCCGGAAAAGCGAAGACCATTGGCTACGCCC
>CAUZBV010000481.1:0-3419 GCA_963578115.1 Myxococcales bacterium | reverse complement strand
AACCTTTGATGGGCAAGCCGTCGGTCACCATCAGCGATGGCTCGGGCAAACCCTTGTCGCCCGGCTTCCAACTGAAAGGTGGGCTGTTGGCCATCGCCCTGGATCCAGGCCCCGGTCAATACGCCGTTCGCGTGGACGCAGCCACACCCACCGATTCCGCATACGACTTGAAGCTCCAAGTGCTGCCGGCCTGCCCAGAAGGCAACGATCAGGACGAACCCAACAACAACCCCGATGAGGCCACCGTGTTGGAACCGCCCGAACAACAACAACCACAAGCCGGTGCTCCGGGCCAAGCGCCACCCGCCGCCGAGCCCCCCAAACCCAAGCAAAAGCTCTTGCGCATTTGCCAGGGCGACGACGACTGGTTCCGGATCCCGGTGGCTCCCGAGACCACGCCGATGAAGGCGTCCATCCAGTTCGTTCATGACAAAGGCGATCTGGACCTGGTGCTCTATGAAAATGACGGAGAAACACGGGCCGGCGAGAGTGATCGATCGGACGAGCAACGAAACATTGAGATGCTCATCGTTCCGCCTATCGGTGTGCGCATCCCCCAACAAATCGATTTCTTCTTGCGTGCGCACAGCCCAGAGACGGAGGTTCACAATTTCTACCTCTTGTCGCTTGAGCCCATGCCACCACCCAATCCGGACCAGCAAAATCAACAGCAACAACAGCAGCAAAACAAAGATCAGGAACAAAAGGAGCCACAAGAAGAGCAGCAGAAGGATCGGTCCACCCTGGAAAAGGAAATGGAAAAAGACGACCACAACAAGCGAAACTTGGAGGCGGAACGTGCCCGGCGTATGCTGCGCCACAATGAACGCCCCTTGAAGGATTGGTAACCCGTTTGCGTCCCGCTTCCCGGACTCGTCCCTTGTTCATCATCCTGTTGGGGTGCTGCGTGACGACCTCCGTGTGGGCCCAGACGGTCACCACGAAGATCAGCAATCGCTCCATCACCAGTGACGACACCCTGGAAGTCCATTTCACCTTCAGCGGACCGGGCGAGCCTCAGCTCCCCCAATTTGGACCGGACTGGAAGCTCATTCGACGCCGAGAACAGCAGTCCAGCTCCTCGTCGTTTACGGTCATCATCAACGGAAAGGTGGTCCGCAACGAGTCCAAGAAGGAGCGCACCATCATCACCACGCTGCAACCCTTGCGCGCTGGAACTCTGTCGGTTGGCGGGGCCACCTTGGTGGAGCGGGGCCGCGTGTTGGCCAGCTCCCGATCCATCGACATTCATGTTCGGGGCATTCAGGCCCAAGCCCCCAGCCAAGCCGACAATCCCAACAACTTGCCTCGCCAGTCGATCATCGTGGTCCCCGAATTCAAGCGCGACTGGTTTTACGTGGGCGAGCCTGTGGTCGCCACCTGGACGCTCTTGGTGCAAAAGGGCCAACGAATCAATGAGCCCGAAGTGGATGAGCTCACGTTGCCCGAGACCGTACAGCGCGAAAGTATCCTGGGCGATCAGATTCGCGAAGAGCCGCCCGCCAGGACCCTCTTTGGGCGCACGTTCCACCGCATCCCCATTTTCCGCGAGATCTGGACGGTGATTCGCCCCCAAGAAGAGCTGGCTGTGCCGGGTTTACGCGTTCAAGTGAACGCCAGCCCACGCGATTTTTTCAGCCGTCCCAAGCTGTATCGCTCGGCTCCAATGGCCCTCCAGGTCCGACCGGTTCCCAGCGAAGGGCGCCCTTCGGATTACCGAGAGGGTACCATCGGCCGCTTCACCCTCCACGCGCGGCTCCATGACGATGACGCCTCGGGACGGGCGATTCTTGAGATCGAGATCCGCGGAAACGGCAGCTTGAAGATCGTGGATCCTCCTTCCCTGGCAAACTTGGCTGGAGCGGACGCGCGGGCCCTGCCCAGCGACGACCGAGATGAGATCACCATGGACCGAGAAGGAGTCCATGGTAAGCGAGTGTTTCAATACATCCTGACCCCCAAACGCGCCGGCAAAATCGTGGTCCCTGCGGTGGGACTGAGCTTTTTCAATCCGGACACTGGACGATTTGAACGCACCACCACCGAACAGATGATCTGGGAACCCAAACAAGCGGCGTTCCCCACCACCAAGTCGCCCAATAAGAGCGCTCATGCCAACGTCGAGCTCACCGCAAGACTCATGCCCTTGGAACACGAAAGCAGCTTGGCTTCGGTGCGACGGACTCCGGTGCACCAAACCTTGTGGTTCCAGATGGGACTGGCCGGCCCCTTCTTGATCTTTCTCGTGGTGGAGCTCTGGGCGGTCATGATGGGACGCCGCCAAGCTCGAAGCGGTGTGATCCGCGCCAAACGGGCCTTGGGCACGGGACGAAAGCGACTTCGAAAGGCCGAAGATCTGGCCAAAGCGGGGAAGGGAGCCGAATGCTTTGGCGAGCTCGCGCGCACGTTGCGCGACTACGTAACGGACCGCCTGGGCGTGGGGATGTCGGGTCTGACCAATGCCCAAGTCCACGAAAAACTGGGCCAGAAGGGACTGGCCAACGTGGTCATCGACCAACTGATCGGCCAATTGGAACGCTGTGACTTCGCACGCTTTGCCCCCAGCGCCGCCGGCGAAGAGGACACCCGAGAGGCCATCCAACGGGCAGACGCCATCTTGGCCGCATTGGAAGGAGCCACTCATGCGTAGCCTCCTTCTGGCTGGATTGACGGTCGTCCTCTCCCTGTCGGTGGGTGCGGACGCCTTGGCCGACGCAACGCGCACGGGCTTTGACACCGCCAACGGCCATTACGCCGGACGCCGGTGGAGCGACGCCGCCGCCCAGTACAACGAGCTGATCGAGCACGGCGTCCACAACGCAGAAGTCTATTACAACCTGGGCAACACCTACTTCCAGCAAAAGCGATACGGTTGGGCGATCCTCTCGTACAAACGCGCCTTCGCGATCGCTGAATCGCCCGATCTCAAAGACACCATTCGCCACAACGTGGATCTCACTCGCGACGCCATCATCCGTCGAAAAAGCGAAGAGAGCACCAGCGTGGCCGTCCTGGATGAGACCCACGGCGCGTTGTACAGCGTCTTTCACCTCATCAGCACCAACCTGTCGGCCAGCCTCTTCGGGTTCTTCTGGGTGCTGCTCTTTGCAGTGCTGGTTGTCCGCCGCCTGGGACCCAATGAACAGCTTGGCCCGGCCTTGCGGGTGGCCACCGTCCCCTTGATTGTGCTCACCCTGGTCACGGGAACCCTCTTTGGTGGCAATGTGCTGACCACACGCTCGACGGTCCGAGGCATCGTGGTCGATCGAAACGTCAAACTGAAACAGGGCAGCGTGGAGCGCGATCTGACCGAAGGACTGGAGGTGCAAATCCTCGACGATTCGGATACCAACGAATCGCTGATCCGGCTGAGCAATGGCTGGAAGGGCCGGGTCCCCTCCCGGGCTGTCGAGCGGATC
>CAUZBV010000480.1:0-3435 GCA_963578115.1 Myxococcales bacterium | reverse complement strand
GGTTGTGGAGGTCACTGACAAGCCGGTGTGGGCCAAGATGACGCCGAATATTGGCGACATCCGTGTGCCCGCCCGAGCCGCCATGCGCGCCGGCGCCGCCGGTGTCTCGGCCATCAACACCATCTTGGCCGTCATCGGCGTCGATTTGAAGACCCTGCGCCCACAACCCACGGTGGAAGGTCACTCGACGCCCGGTGGTTACAGCTATGCCGCGGTGAAACCCATCGCGCTGCGCATGGTTGCTGAACTGTGTCTGGACGACCCGGACATGGAGGTGTCGGGCATCGGCGGTGTCGTGCAAGCACAAGACGCCATCGAACATCTGCTTCTGGGCGCATCGACGGTGCAAGTGTGTACCGGAGCCATGTTGCACGGCCATGCCATGGTGCAAGGTCTCATTGATGGCCTGCACCCGTTCATGGAAGAGAATGGCTTTGAAACCGTCCGGAGTTTCGTGGGCAAATCGTTGCCCTACTTCACCACGCACCATGACCTCGTCGACCGGCAAAGAGAAGCAAAAGCGACTCGAGCGGGTCTGCGAAACCGGGACATGGAGTGGGGAGACGACCTGTCCAAAACCACCGACGAACTCACCACCAACTGATCCATTGAGGTTCCAGGCGAGGTCCCATGTCGAATCGTAACGCCATCGTTGCGCAGAACCGAGAACACGTCTTCTATCCGTGGAAGGCACAAAACGCGATATCCAACCCCATCGTCATGAGCCACGGCAAAGGCAGTTGCTTTTGGGATGTGGACGGGAAACGCTATCTCGATTTTTCCAGCCAGTTGATGAACATGAACATTGGCCATGGCCATCCGACGGTCATCTCGGCCATCCAACGGCAAGTGGAAACCCTGAGCTTTGCCTATCCCGGTCTCGCCACCCAAGTGCGTGGGGAGGCAGGAGCCAAACTGGCTGAGATCACCCCCGGCGACATGAGCAAGATCATGTTTACCCTGGGCGGGGCTGAAGCCGTGGAAAACAGCATCAAGATCGCACGCCTGTACACCGGTCGGCACAAGATCATCACGCGGTACCGAAGCTACCATGGGGCCACCCTGGGCGCGGCGACCGCCGGTGGCGATCCGAGACGCCTACCACACGAGCCCACCATCAGCGGTGTGGTCCGGGTGCACGATCCATACGCCTACCGCTGCCCCTTTGGGTACGCGCCGGAGGGAAATCTACAGGCCTACATCGATCACGTCATCCAAACGATCGAGTTTGAAGGACCGGAAAATGTGGCGGCGATCCTGATGGAATCGGTGACCGGTTCCAGTGGATTGATCATCCCTCCCGATGG
The DNA here is from genome assembly GCA_963578115.1 of Myxococcales bacterium. GTDB lineage: Bacteria > Myxococcota_A > UBA9042 > CAUZBV01. The sequence continues at coordinate 2,128 of CAUZBV010000480.1, read as the reverse complement.
CTATTGGCAGGCACTTCGCGAGTACGCCGATCGGCAGGGCATTCTCCTGATCGCCGACGAGGTCATGAGCGGTTTTGGACGAACAGGCAAGTGGTTTGCCATTGAGCACTACAACATCGTGCCGGACATCATCGCCATGGCCAAGGGGCTGACGTGCGGATACGTCCCGCTCGGGGCCGTCGCGGTGCGCAGGCCGATCGCCGATCACTTCGACGATCACCCCTTTGTATGTGGACTCACCTACAGCGGTCATCCCGTCGGTTGTGCGGCCGCGTTGGCCACCATTCAAGTGTACCAAGACGAAAACCTCATCGAGCGAAGCGCCACCATGGGAAACCGCATGACGGCATTGCTGCAGGACATGAAAGCCAAGCACCCCTGTGTGGGTGATGTCCGAAGTATTGGACTCTTCGGCGTCATTGAATGCGTGAAGAATCGCGACACACGCGAACCCATGGCGCCGTGGAATGCCAGCGCATCACAGATGGGTGCCATGGGCGAGATCGCGGCTCGCCTGCGAGAGCTGGGTCTCCACACCTTCGTCCGCTGGAATTGGGTTTTCACGGTTCCCCCCTTGTGCATCACCGAGGCCGAGCTCCAGGAAGGCTTTGATATCATTGACGACGCCCTGCAGCTTGGCGACCGAGCCATGGAATGAAGGGAGCGCACACCATACTCACCGCCCTCCTCGTGGGGCCTCTGTGCATCCTGAGTGGGTGCTCGGGTTGTAATAAAGAGCCCGTGTTGGCCCTTCTTAGCACAGTGACGGCGCCCCATCAGATTGGCCCCCGCCAACAGCACAGCGCACATGTGCGACCGCGCCGAGGGCTGGAACGCCCTTGGGAGCTGCCTGAGCATGATCCCGATCCGCTCGATGACGACTTGGAGAGCAGCTATGGGCTCGCGCTGGAGCGAGATGGAGCCGATGATGTGGACAACGCACCGTTGACCAATCAAGGGCCTGGTGATGCCTATCGCTCTTTTTCCATCGGCTATCCCAATCGAGGGCAGTTGATCGGCGCTCGTTCCTTGGCACACAAGGGTCGTCATCACCGAGTCCTGCCCCGAACCATCAAGCGAGGCTATTATTGGGGGACCAGTCCGTTGGTCGATGTCATCTTGCAAGCTGCCGAGGGCGTGGCGCGGACCCATCCCAAGAGCATCCTCCAAATTGGCAACCTGTCCAGCGCCCGGGGAGGCAAGATCACCACGAGTGTCTCCCACCAATCGGGTCGCGATGTCGACCTTGGCTTGTTTTGCACCGACCTTGATGGGGTCGCAGTCAGCCCCGACGGGTTTCCCGTGTTCGACGGTTCTCGAGGAGAGCGCCTGGACCGATCCGGCCAATATCTGTTGGACGTGCCGCGCAATTGGGCGATGGTCGAAGCGCTATTAACGGATCCGAAAGCGCGCGTTCAATGGCTCTTCTTGGACACGGCGATCAAGGGCATGCTGCTGGAGTACGCCATTCGAAATAAGCGCGACCCTGTGGTTGTCCAGCAAGCCGAAAAGGTCATCGTCCGCCCCAAAGACTCCAGCCCCCACAACGATCATGTCCACGTGCGTATTTTTTGCTCCAAACGAGATCTGAATGGCATTAGTTCGACCATGCGTTGCCAAGAATACGGCCCGGATTGGACCTGGGAGAAGGAAGGCCGAAAGACAGACGAAGATTCGGTTCAACGCCGGGTCGACCGCGTGATGAACGGTGACGAGAGCGCCCCTAATTTGAGCGAGGTCCCGGACGCCGAGCCCAACGAGGACTCGCCAGCACCGAAGAGCGGTCCCAAGTCGGCGCCGAAAGAAAAGCCGACTGAACCGCCGACAGACATCGACATCACGTTCTAGGTGTTCAAGACTTCAACCGGATTATTGTGGTTGTGGCCTGCGCCAGTAGAATGAGTCCGGGGTCCGAACCATGCAAGACAACAGGGGGAACATGATGCCTCGTGGTCCGAAGCGGCTGGCCGACCGTGTTCGACCGTCCATCGGACTCATCGGGCTCCTGCTGATCGCCATGGGAGCGGGCTGCAACGACTCGTCCAGCCCCGCACCGAGCTCAGACACGGTGGACGTGGGCCGTACAACGGAGGACACGCCTACGGATAGCCCCCTTCCTATCGATGTC
>CAUZBV010000479.1:0-3438 GCA_963578115.1 Myxococcales bacterium | reverse complement strand
ATGCGCTGCGGCGTCAATGCTTGGGCGTGATCAATCTAATGGCCACCACCGAGCACGCGATTCCGCTGGACATTGGGATCTGGGTGGATCTGGCCATTAAAGGGCACAAAGAGCGTATTGAAAACGCAGAGGCTTGCCGCGCGGAGGTGCTGGAGTTCTTTGCCGACCGAACACGCTTCTTGCTTCGAGAACGATTGCCCTCGGATGTGGTGGAGGCCGTGGTTGCCACCGGTGCCACCCGTCCGAAGGATGTGTTTGGCAAGATCGAAGCGCTGGTCGAACTGCGGACGTCCGGTGGGCTTGAGCCCATCCTGACCACCTTCAAACGGGTCGCAAACATTACCACCGAAGTGGCCGTGGGAGCGGGGTACGACACCGCACTGTTGACGGAACCGGCGGCTGCTACGTTGGCGGAACATTTTGAACGGGCCGCCACCGAGGCGGAGGCAGCCATGGCACAGCACGCGTTTTCGCGGGTGGTGTCGCTGATGGTGGAGCTGCGACCGGACGTGGATCGTTTCTTTGATGATGTGCTTGTAATGGCACCGGAGGCCGAGTTGCGTCAGGCGCGCCTGGGCATTCTCGGCGCCATTCGCGATCTTTTCAGCAAAATTGCTGATTTCACTCGAATTCAGGATTAACCATGACTCAATACGTTTACTTTTTCGGGAATGGCCAGGCGGATGGCCACGGTGGCATGAAGAATCTCTTGGGCGGCAAAGGCGCCAATTTGGCAGAGATGACACGGTTGGGTCTCCCTGTCCCCGCCGGTTTTACCATTTCCACCGAGGCCTGCGTGGCGTATTTCAAGGGGGGAGGCCACCCGGATGGACTCAAAGAGCAAGTCTCCGCGGCTCTGACGAAGCTCGAAGAGGCCATGGGGCGCGAATTTGGTCACAAGACGACACCTTTGCTGGTGAGCGTGCGCTCGGGCGCCCGGGTCTCCATGCCGGGCATGATGGACACGGTCTTGAACCTGGGCTTGAACGAAGACAACGTGGACGGTTTGTCGGCGGCTTCCAACGACGAACGCTTTGCCTGGGATTCCTATCGTCGCTTTATTCAGATGTACAGCAATGTGGTCCTCAGCGTGGATCACGGCCGCTTTGAACACGCACTCGACTCCCTGAAGAGAGCCCGAGGCGTGGACGTGGACACCGCGCTCAGCGCAGATGATCTTCGCGGCTTGGTGGACACCTACAAAGGGATCGTTGTCGACGCAACCGGCTCGGCATTCGCCACCGATCCGAGAGCGCAGATGTGGGGCGCGATCAACGCGGTGTTTGATTCCTGGAACAACGAGCGTGCTGTCACCTATCGAAAGATGGAAGGGATCTCCGGAGATTGGGGGACCGCGGTCACGGTGCAGGCGATGGTCTTTGGCAATATGGGCGACGCCTGCGCAACAGGCGTGGCGTTTACCCGAGACCCCTCCACCGGTGAACACCGATTTTTCGGCGAGTACTTGTGCAACGCCCAGGGCGAGGATGTGGTGGCGGGTATTCGAACACCGCTCTCCATCAACGGGGACGCATCGGATACGTTGGAAAACGTGATGCCGGAGGTGTACGGGCAATTGGATGCGTTGCGACACCGTTTAGAGAATCACTACAAGGAGATGCAGGACATCGAGTTTACGGTCGAGAAAGGTCGACTGTGGATGCTGCAAACCCGAACCGGCAAGCGGACGGCCGCTGCGGCGCAGCGAATTGCCGTCGAGATGGTCGCTGAGGGGTTAATCGATCAGCGGACCGCTGTGCTTCGAGTGACTCCGGAGCAGATAAGCGCCCTCTTGCACCCTCGATTGGATCCGGAAGCCCCCAAGAACATTGTTGCCAAGGGACTGGGCGCGAGTCCCGGTGCGGCCAGCGGCCAATTAGTCTTTGATGCGGCCACGGCTGTCGAATGGGTTGAGAGCGGAAAGTCCGTGGTTCTCATGCGTCCCGAAACCAGTCCCGAAGACATCGCCGGCATGGCGGCTGCCGAGGGGATTGTTACCGCACGAGGTGGTGCCACTTCTCACGCGGCGGTGGTCGCTCGAGGGATGGGCAAAACCTGTGTGGCGGGTTGTTCGGCCTTGATGATCGATGAGACGAATCGAACGGTTACGATCGGCGATGTCGTGCTCAAGGAAGGCGATGTGGTGACGGTCGAAGGTGCGGAAGGCTGGGTGATTCAAGGCGCTGTGGCGACCATCGATCCCGAGCTGGGTGATGACTTTCAGACGATGATGGAATGGGCGGATCAGTACCGCCGCCTTAAGGTGCGAACCAACGCGGACACCCCGGGAGACAGCGAGGTTGCGCGTGGGTTTGGTGCCGAGGGCATCGGCCTGTGTCGGACGGAGCACATGTTCTTTGAAGGGGATCGAATCACAGCCGTTCGGGAAATGATCTTGAGTAAAACCGTGGCGCAACGCCGGGAAGCATTGGCCAAGCTCTTGCCCATGCAGCAGGGTGATTTTGAGGGGATCTTCCGGGTGATGAAAGGCTTGCCGGTTACCATTCGTCTGCTGGACCCACCCCTGCACGAGTTCTTGCCGGCACACGGCGATGACGTGTCGTCGCTTGCCGCGACGATGGGTGTCTCTGTCCACGAGTTGAACGGCCGCATCGAGATGCTGAGAGAGATCAACCCCATGTTGGGCCACCGTGGTTGCCGCTTGGCCATCACCTATCCAGAGATTTACGAAATGCAGGTAGAGGCCATTGTGGGCGCCGCTTGTACGTTGGTGCGTGACGACGGATTCTCGTTGGTCCCCGAGATCATGATCCCCTTGGTGAGTGTCGCCGAAGAACTGTCGATTCTGGAGGCGTTGGTTCGTGAGACAGCGGACAGAGTGATCGCCGATCACGGTGTACACCTCGATTATCTGGTGGGTACGATGATCGAGTTTCCGCGCGCGTGCCTCACCGCAAACGAGGTGGCGCCCCATGCGGACTTCTTCAGTTTTGGCACCAATGATCTGACCCAAACAACCTTTGGCTTGAGTCGGGATGACTCGGGCAAGTTCTTACCCGAGTACATTGAGCGCGGGATCTTGCCCAACGATCCCTTTGGCTCCATGGACAAGAGCGTGGCGGAGTTGGTCAGGATTGCGTGCGACCGAGGGCGGAGCGTCAAGGCCGACCTCAAGTTGGGCATTTGTGGCGAACACGGTGGGGATCCGGCGTCGGTGACCATTTGTCATCAGATTGGTTTGGACTATGTGTCTTGTTCTCCGTACCGTGTACCGGTGGCTCGAATGGCCGCTGCTCACGCGGCGCTGGCTGACGAGTAGTACGAGGGGATATGCCGATGTTCACAAGGACTTCCATTCGGAACCGTCGCGCAGCGGTGTTGCAGTCGCTGGTTGTGGGCGTTGTGTGTTTGGTGTGTTTCGGTTGTGAAAAGATCCCCAATCGGCAGCATCCAGTGGATTTGATCCACTTCCCCATC
>CAUZBV010000478.1:0-3438 GCA_963578115.1 Myxococcales bacterium | reverse complement strand
ACAGTTGGAGGTGGACGGCCAAAAACGTTCCGCAGTGGGGATCGGCCTTTTGTGTGTCCAACAACGAACGCTTTGCCCTCAGGGAACACTTATCGAGGATGTGCTTTCCTATGATCATTTGGTCGCCAGCGAAGGGGACGCTCATTGCGTGTCGTTGAATTACGCCAGCGCCGAGGAGTTCGGTGTGCGCGATACGGTGATCCGGCGAGTGACGGCCTATGGCTGTTCCGGCGACGGGGTGCAGCTCGTCAATCCCAAAGACGGCGGGGGCTACTCTGCGATCAACACATTGATCGAAGACTGCACCTTCTATCGCGCCTATGATGTGGCCGACGAAGAGAACGCCATCGATGCCAAAGGCCCGCGCGGTCTGACGATTCGGGGCAACACCATGTACGGCTTTCGACCCACCCCGACGTCCCAATCGGGTGCGGTTGTGATCGTTCATCACGCCGCCAGTGACGTGATGATCGAGAACAACATCATCTACGAGGGTGCCCAGTCCATTCGGATCGGAAAGGGCAGCTACCAGGGGGAGGGCCACCCGACCGGCGTTGTGATCCGCAACAACGTCATCTACGACGCGACCCGGGCAGGGGCCGGAGACTCACCGGGTGGAAAAGGCAACGGCATCACAATCGCTGAGGTCACCGACGTCAAGATCCTGCACAACACCATCGTCGACAGTGAGGGTACCGGCATCGAGATCTTGGAAGGGGCCAAGGAGATTGTGTTGCAAGGAAACATCGTCGTGGGCTCGGGCGACGACGCCCACGAGCTGAGCGTCGCGAACCCCGCCGATACCACCGTGAGCTACAGCCTCATTTGGGGCAACGTGGGTTCCGGAACCGTGGACAACGCGGATGACATCACCGCTCTTTGTGAGACCTGCCTCAACGCCGATCCCCTCTTTGTGGATCGGACGGCCCACGATTACCATCTCGCTGCTGAAAGCCCGGCCATTGACGCCGGCGTGCCCCACGCCGATGTGGTCACGGATCTGGAAGGCAGCGCCCGGGATGACACGCCGGATCTGGGCGCCTACGAGGAAGCGGTTTCGCCCCCGCCGGTTCCAGATGAGGGCACACCGCCCGTCGACGAAGAGCCAGAGGGATCGCCGGAGATCCCCCCCGTTACCGCGGAGCCTCCCCCGGTTGTTCCAGACCTTGCGCCGGACGCCAGTGCGTCCAAGGGTTCCAGCGGTGGCTGCGGTGTGGCGAGTGGCTCCCAGACGTCTCCTGGTTCATTTACACTGTGGACGCTCCTTGCGCTCTTTCTGGCTCGGCTATCATGGGCTCCACGTCGACGCCCTATGGCGGTATAGGGGCTGTTGATGGACGACCAAGCCAGCACTGACGAGGCGCAAGTACGGATAGCCGAGTGCCCACAATGCGGCGCGCAAGTAGAGTTGCCTGTCGAACGCATCTCGGGCGAATGTGCCTTCTGCCAAAGCAAGCTGATCGAGAAGCTCGGGCAGAGGCTTGTTTTTGACCGCGTTGCGCCTTTTGACCTCACCAAAGAGCAAGCTGGAGCCCACCTGAAGACCGCGTTTCGTTCGGCGCTGATGGCGCCGGAAAAGCTTCGCAAGGCCGGCAAACCCGAGGATGTCGAGGGGGTCTATCTCCCCTTCTGGGCCTACGACGCTGTGGCTCGCTCTACTTACTCAGCCGAGATCGGGATCAACTGGTGGGAGACTCAGACCTACACCACCACCGACTCCAAAGGCAAAACCGTGACTCGCACTCGCCGCGTATTGCGAACCGAGTGGTTTTCAAGCGACGGCACGCACGTGTCGGATTACCGCGACCAGCTCGTGAGCGCGTCCACAGGGTTGGCCGAGGCCGAAGCCAATGAGTTGGAGCCCTTCGATGTAGGACTGTGTCTGCCCTTTGCCCCCGAACTCTTGGCGGGCTGGGCCGCCGAGCGTCCCAGCGTGGTGGGCGACGAGGCGTTGAACACGGCCCGGACCGAGTTCATGGAGCTCGAGTCTCGCGCCATCGCGGCTTTTCTTCCGGGAGATTCACAGCGCAACATCACCTTCTCGACGGACCTGCAGATGGTGGATGTGGACCTCTTCTTGTTGCCGGTGTGGATCGCCAAATATTCACACAACGGCCAAGTACACCGCTTGTTGGTCAACGGGCAGACCGGTGAGGTGGTCGGTCAAATTCCCCGCTCCATGGCCAAGGTCGCCAGCTTGATCGCGATCGGCGTGTTGGTGTCCGCGGCCATCACGGCCTATATGGGGAAGTTATGGGGTGTATTTTGGTTTTGAAAGCAGCCCAATGCCGGAATTGCGGCGGCACCGTAGCCATGAGAGCCGGTGCTGACATGCCCCGTTGCATCTTCTGCGACAGCGAAGCGCTCATCGACTCGGGCGTGGAATCCATTGAGCAGCCGGATGTGTGGCTCCCCTTTGTGGTGGACGGGCCGGACGCGTCCAGTCGCTTCGAGGACTTTGCCAAATCCCGTTGGTACTACCCGTCGGCGCTAAAGAAGGCAGGGCCTAAGTTGCAGCCCATCCTGGTGCCAGCCTGGGTGTGGTCCGGTCGGATCGAGAGTCACTACGCGGCGTTGGTGTCTGCCCACACCAAGAGTGGGAAGCAGCCCCAAACGGGCCAAGACACCCTGTCTTGCACGGACATTCTGATCCTGTCGGGGTCCCGCTTGACCCGAGCGGAGCTGAAAGCATTGGCACCCTATGCGTTTGAGCAGGCAGAACCATTCAACGCCGACGAGGTCGAGGTGCCTTTTGAGGTTTCAAATTTGACGCGATCCGTGGCTCGGGCGGAAGCCAAAGAGGCCTTGAGCGCCTATCATCGAAAGCACATCAGCCGGTCACTTTCGCCCTCCGATCTCAATCTATCCAGCCTCTATCACGACCTGGACGGTCGTCCAGTGCTGCTTCCGGTGTACATCTGCTCGTATCGCTACAAGGACACGCCCTACCGCCTGGTGATCAACGGTCAGACCGGCGAAACCGTCGGTAAAGGGCCCACGTCGATCATCAAGCTCGTTCTCGCGTTGGCAGCGGCCTTGGGGTTCTTCGGCGGCATTGCCGCGTTGCTTCAATAAGCGGGTTGAACATCCTTCTGTGCGCAGAGGCGTAGGGCGCGAGGCTTGTCCGCTACTCTTTGAGGACCATGTCGATGCACATGACGGCGGCGAGGATGAGGTGGCGCACCGTGCTGTCGGCGGGGACAATGTCGGATATCTTCAAGACATAGTTGTCCGCGCTGGTGAAGAGCTCCTTGCCCAATCCGGCCCACTCTTTTGTGACATGGGCCAGCTCGGTTTCCTTGGATAGAAATCGGAAGTCCCAACCCGTCCATTTCCCCTTGAGCTCACACAACGGTTTCTCTTGGTCATCGAGGACCGTGAAGGCGCCGCCGATGGAAAAGAGCTTCTGCTTGAATCCACCGATGTAGCGGTTCTCTG
>CAUZBV010000477.1:0-3444 GCA_963578115.1 Myxococcales bacterium | reverse complement strand
GGATCCAGGCGGTACTGGACAACTCGGCGCTTTCGTCCGCGTTCGAGGTACTTCAACGAGCCGAGGTCCATGCCGAGACGAAGGGGTCGGAGGAACCCATTCAAACCGGATTTTTTCATGGCCTACCGTGGGCGTGGGTCGTTGGCCAGTCCGAGCCGGGGACCATGTTTGTAGGGTTGCCCAATGGGATGGCGACCTTCGAGGTTCTCGCACCGGAAGGCACGTCGGGCAATCTACTGATGACCATCCGTAAGGTGCTCGCCACGATCACAGTTCCCGCCCAGTAATCGCTCAACGCGAGGCTTGCCCATAAGCGGTCAGCCACTGATCCACTAGATCGACCGCATCCTGGGCCGTGTTTGCCCCGCGGACACAATCATCGGCAATGTTCGGTCGTCGGTTTCGCTGATCGACGGGTTTGTCAGCCAGCTGTCCGGACCAGCCCTCTACGCGGAGGGCGATGATTAAACGCCCAAACATCCAGGCATAGGCCATCTCACTCAGTGTTCCGGCACCGCCGCCCACCGCGATGACGGCGTCCGCGTGAGCGATGATGACGTTCCTTGTGAAGCCCAGTCCGCTGGGGAGCACGATATCGGCGTAGGGGTTGGCCTCGTCCATGTTGTGACCCGGTAACACAGCGATCACATCCCCCCCGCTATGGTTTTGCGCCCCACGTGCGCCTTGCGAGGCGGCCTCCATGACCCCCCCCATTCCACCCGATAGCAATCGATAGCCGCGTTCGATCAGGAGCCGACCCAGTTCATGGGCGTGCTGGTAATGGACTGAATTGGTTGCAACGTCATTGTATCCGATGACCGCGATAAGGGGTTTGCGTGAAGTAACTTGGGGCATTCGATCCTCCTTGGGGTTGCCATTCTATCGTACCCACAGCGTGTCGTCTCTAGCTCCGGATTCTTGACGGGCATGCATCCAGGCCACAGTCTGCGGAGGTGGACAGCGTTTGCACCGGCGATGGAGTGGCCCAATGACAGGTTGGATGATCGGCGTCCTCGTGTCCCTGTCCACACCGGTTGGGTTGCCCAGTCTTCAGGAGCGCAGCGCAGATTGGATTGCCACGCGTTGGATGGAAGTGAAAGACGCGGACAGCCACGCCGAGCAGCACACACTGCATCGACGGCATCGTCTCAATCGACTCCGCTGTCGAGGCCTACTGCCCATTACCGATTACATGCGTCGGGACCACCCCCCGCTTCGTCTGCGCGATACCCTGCGAGACCGCACGGCCGCCCGCCCTGAGATGATCGCCGTGGTGTCGCTGGCGACCCAACGCTTCCACAAGAGGGCCCCCAAGGCCGTGATTACCGTGGGTGACATCAGTCAGCCTGGCTGTGGCCAGATTCGATATGGTGTTGTGATCCGTTTTTTGCGGGGCAAGAACGCCGAGAAACGCAAGAAAGATGCGGTGGAGCAATACGGTGCCCCCACAGTGTTTGAGCCCATGGACCCGATGTTTTTCATCGATGAACACCCTCGATTCTCTGGCCAGTTAGGGCCGATTTGGTGGGAACAGAGGTTCACCGGAGTCACTGCTGCGGGGGATCTCCGGGTGGAAGAACGTCGCTTCGACAAGGGCGACTGGATGGTTCCCATTTCCATAACGCGGCTCATTTATCGCACACGGAGACGCTTGCGAGATCGGGACAACGTGGTCCGCTCCCGTGTTCGACACGTGGACGACACCGGCACACGTCGATGGGTTCACCAGGCGACCTGGAGCAATTGGGAATCAAAACGCTGGATTGAGGTGACCTGGAAACCCGGTGTGTCGCGACATCAGGTGACGGTTCAGTCGTTGCTGCGAGTACGCGAGGCGCGCATCCTCAAACGCAAACCGACGAGTCGACAGTATGAAGAGCGCTATCTGTTTTTGGACGACGGGGAAGCGGGCGTTCATGTTCGTCGCCACAACGTGCTCTACGAAGCGCACCATTCGAGCCACATGGCAGGCCTGGATGCGGACTTGAGCTATGTCACCGAGAGAAACTTTGGCCCATTTGAACCCACATTGAGTGTTATCAACGCAGCCGCGAGCTGGGCCTGGTTGAGAGAATTGCATCGTGCCGCCCGGGATCTACGGGTGCCTATCCGGGCGATGTTTGTGGATCAATCCATCAAGAATCGTTTGCTTAGGGTGCCCGGCGTGTCGCGCCGCGATCCCTTGTGGCGGACCATCCGTGTGTCTCGCGGGCACGACAGCCACGTCCACCTCCGTTTGGGGGCGAGTCGCCCTTTCCGCAACAAGAGCTTGGACGAGATCCTGGGGATGGTTAGCAAGCACGTTCGCTGAGTCGGCGCCGCGTTTTTAAGGTGTCGGCTTTTCTGCTAGGACACACGTGTTGTGTCGGGCAATACACCGGCCGTGCGTCGTGCAGGCTTCGAATTGACCGCAGTCTTGGTCCGTCATCACACCGCAGTGTCCCGTCCCGGTTTGCATGCTGCACATGCCTTTTGTTTTGCAGTTCTCGGACAATGCACACGCTCGAGGGCGGAGGTTCTGGCAGACTTCGTCGCAAAGGTCGGGGTGGTTCACGCAGTGATGTCCCGGTCCGCGTGTGGAGCATCGTCCGTCCACCGTGCATGCCGGAGACAGCTCACACGCCATCTCTCTCTCGGTTCGACATTCGCCAAAGCGTTCGGAGTATTGCTCTTCCTCTGCACAGTCGGTTGGATCGTTCGTCCCGAAGGGTCGGACGTAGATCATGACGCCCACAAAAATGAGCACCCAGATGATGTTGATGGCAAGCTTGGAGGGTTTGAGCCACCACGCCTTTTCTTTCGGTGGTTCCTCGTACACGACCTCCTTGGCTTTGGTTGGCCGCAAACGACGGACCAGAAAGGTCGCCAGGGCGGGTGCGAGATCGTATTTTGGAAATTTCGGGAGCATTCGCTGCTCGCCCTCAAATTCGAATAAGAAGGACGTTCGAATCGTCAAGGTCGCCATATGGGGGACGTGGAGCTCCAACACGTCGTAGTCAACCGTCCTGTTGTTACTACGAGCCCGATGCATGCAGTAATGAACATGAATCTCCTCGACGGCACACTGGGCCAATACTTGGTCTCGTTTGTGATCCTTCACGACCACGTGTCCGTCGGTGAATTGGATGCTCAGGTGTTTGTTGTTCAGAAGGGATCGGATGAAACGGCGCAGCAGCCAAATGGCGGGAATGCAGACGAGCGTGACCAGGATGAGGCGCGTGCTCACATTCGAAAAATCGGGTCCGCCGAAGACGTACCCCAAGAGGCTTACGCCGACCAAACCCGCAAAGAAGAGGACAACCACGACGGTTGCCATGGACTCGATGGGCTGCAATTCGTAGACCGTAGGATTATCGAGGTAGATGTCGGTGTCCTCGCCGGGCAGCGCGGATTGGGATCCCTCGTTGGGTTGAATGTCACGGTCCACATCGCCCGTTTGCAGCC
>CAUZBV010000476.1:0-3453 GCA_963578115.1 Myxococcales bacterium | reverse complement strand
CTTCAATGCTCCGACGGGACACGGTTGTCGGCACTCTCTCGACGACGGGCACGGTGGTCAGGTTCTCAGCGGGTGGTGTTGTGTCTACCGTGGGCGCTGGTGTTTGGACCGTATTGTCTTTCGCAGAGAGCGCGGGCGTCGCTGGAACCGCTACTTCTGTGGCTTGGGTGTCTATTTGAGTCGCTTCGGCACGCGACTTGGATTGACCGTTCGTGTGCCTCGAGTTGCCGTGTGACGTGACGCTTTGGACGACTCCATAGATCAGCGCCATGAGCGCGAATCCAGCAATGATCAGAACCAGCGGGCGCTGCCAAATGGGTTTAATCGCGGTCCGTTTCGTGGCCCTTTGTGGGCTCGCTGTCGGTGTTGACGGATGCCTGGAACGTGTTGACCTGGACGATTGCCCCTTGATTGCCCGTGGGGTGGCCAACATCGTCCTGTCCGGATCGTCGATGTTGCTCAAGTCGTTCAGGTTGCCGAGATCAGTCGCGGAAAAGAGTTGGGTCTCCGCGATCAGACTGGTGTCAGTCGACCACTCGTCCGCAGCAATGACCTCCACGGCATCGGAATCGAGGACCACGACGTCGTCGTCCAACCATTCCACATCTTCTGGGTCCACGTCGTCTTGGGCCGGTGCCGGTGGGGTATCCACGACCATCAAGGATTCCGTCGCGTCTTCTTCGATTTCCTCCAACTGTTTTCCTGCCGCGATGAGATCATTGTAGACCTCTCTCATGGTTTGATACCGCTCACTGAGTGGCTTGCGTAGAGCACGCAAGATAATCTGTTCGATGGAAGCGGGGATCTCGAGTTCCGGAAAGGCCTGCGAGGGTGGCACCGCGGGCGTGGAACGATGCATTTCCAATACGGCCAACGAGGATGCATTTCGGTAGGGCACTTTCCCGGTGGCCATCTCATACAGGATGATGCCCAAAGAGTAGATGTCGGCACGTTGGTCCGCCAGTTTTCCTTCCGCTTGTTCGGGAGCCATGTAGGAGGGTGTTCCCAGCATTGTTCCGTGGCGCGTTAGCCGTGGAACATCCTCTTCCAAGTCGTTCATTGCCGCGATACCAAAATCGAGGATCTTGACGAAGTCGTCCTGATTGCGTTTCTGCACGAGAAACGCATTGTCGGGCTTCAGATCACGATGGATAATGCCTTTGGCGTGGGTAGCGGCCAAGGCGTCTGCGATTTGGCTGCCGATACGCACGAGTTGCCCCATCTTCTGGGGCCCTGTATTTTGGAGGCGTGCGCACAGGGTTTCGCCAATCAGGTACTCCATGACAAAGAAGTAGCCAACACGCCGGTCACGCGAAAAATCGGAGATGTCGACAATGTTTTCATGGCCGATGCGACAGGTGGCCCGTGCCTCACGCTCAAAACGCTTGATCATGCGAGGGTTTTGGTGCGTGCTCTCAAAGAGCACTTTCAGGGCAAATATCTTGTCCAAGCGAATGTGCTGAACTTTGTAGACAGCACCGAACCCACCCAACCCAATGCGTTCTAGGATGCGATATCGGTCGCTGACCACTTTACCAATCAGCGGATCCCTTGCGCTGGGAATGTCGACCACGTGCTCGTCTCCCAATTCGAACCTGTGGAGCAGGTTTTTTTCGTTCATAACGAATGCATCCGAATCATAGTAGTGCCAAGGGGTTGTGTCCATGTCAGTTCGAACCAAATTTGTTCGATGGATGGAAGCGATGTTCCTGGCGGGTTGTTTGGTTGTTCCGTCCCTTTATGCGACTTCGAGTTCTTCCACCACGAGTTCAATTTCTTCGACAAGTGCGCCGCTAGTTCCTGCATCCAGGCGAAAGCCACTCCACTTGCATGGCCAACATTCGAACAAGTTGTATCGAATGGGCTCTTGTGATCGGTCGTCATCCAGCAACACAATGGAGATGGCACGCCGCTCGATGTCGCCCTTCATCGCCGAGAGACACCACTCGTACAAGTCGGGGGTTGAGAGGTAGCCCTTAATGAGCTTGACGTTGTCCACTTTGATGCGCCCCATGCGCTTTCGAGGCGTGATGTCGTTGCCGTGCTGATATTCAATGGTCTCGATGCTGACGTTCAGTCCTTCCACTTTGGTGAAGGCGCCCACATCGAGTCCTTGGATTTCAACCCGGAATCCAAAGAGCCCGACATGATCAAACGCACGCTCGGTGGGCGAAGCGCCGCCACTGGGGCTGCTCGTGTCTTTGCTCAACTGCGGGTATGAACTGGCTTCTCCGGGGCCGGGCTTGTTCAGCTTTGGGTAGCTACTTTCGGGGCCAGGGCCGGGCTTCTGTAGTGCTGGATAGGAACCCGCTTCTCCCGGGCCAGCCTTTTCAAGCTTCGGCCATGTGTAGGGAGCAAAGGCCTGCTTCTTGGGAAATGCGTCGCTGTAAAGACTCTTCCAATTCATTCTGCGTGTTCTCCGTATCCAAACGGTTGTCAGGCCCCCACTCACTGCAAGATGTGGGCCAGAAAATCGATTCGCACGAAACGCGGTTACTATAACGCATTTGAGCGTGCAACACACGTCGCAACCGTTGAAAAATTGCCGTCAGTGGGGACGGCAAACCCCGTTCCTTGGGGCCCAAAGACCCCAAGAGAGTGCGGGCTTCCGCCCCAATGAAAGGGGGTGGTGCAAGGCTGAAAGTAGCCCAGGGGGGATCGAGATCAAAGAGGTTCGTGGGCTCTTTCTGAAAAAGCGTATACCCCACGGCTTTCATCCTGTGCCAATAATCGTTTACAATGACATGTCTTGACGATGAGTTGTAGGACTCACCATCGTGAAGGGGATACGGGATGGCATCCGGGACAGACGCTAGCCAAGATAGAGCCTATGTCGTCTACGTGTATACGGTAGGACTGGCATGTACAGTCTTTTTCTTCACGGTTCAAATCTCGCCGGAAAGCTATGGGTTGACGCGATTCACCGACGTCTCATCCGCGGTGCTTCTTTTTGCGTTCGCATGTGGCACGCGTTTTCTTAGCTTTCAGGCACCGCTTCGACAAGTCACGCTTGGGCTGGAAATGCCCGTCTTTCTGACCGCAGTACTCACGATAGGCACAGTGAATGGCGGGTTGGTCGTGTTTGTTTGCATGCTTATTTACGGGTTGGTCCGTAAGCGCCGTTTCCTCATGCGCACCTGGTTCGAACACTGGGGCGTGACGCTGTACACGTCGGGCATGACGGCGGCGGTCATCGTAGGCGTGGCTATTTTACTGCGAGCTGATGAGCGTTCCGCATACCTTTTTGACGACTGGTCCGGTTATTGGTTTTTGCCCCTCTTGGGGCTCTGTTTTATTGGCCTGCAGTACATCTTGGCCTGTGTGCCCTATGTCCTTCGGGGGATCACGTGGCGGACCATTTGGTGGGACGTGATCATTCCTTGTCTTTCTGCGGAGTTGGCGCTCCTACCGCTGGCTCTATTGGCTGTCTTGGTCTACAATCAAGCCAACTTG
>CAUZBV010000475.1:0-3462 GCA_963578115.1 Myxococcales bacterium | reverse complement strand
GATCACCGACGACTACGCCGCCCCCCCGGTGGATTGTCCCCTGTGGCGCGCGTGGTGGGGAGCGCTGCACACCTTCGATCGCGATCTGCGCATGCACAGTCACCTGGAAGACGACATCCTCTTTCTTCGGATGGCCGACAACGCCCGTCGACCGACTGAATAAACGCTACGCTTCGTGGATCCCGATGGTGATCGCCGCATCACCCAGAGTGACGTCCACTGTGGTGGCGCTCTCGGGGATGGCCTGACCGGTCACAAAGGTCGTGGCGAGGGTCTCACTGGCGAGGGTCTCCTGGTGCCTGGCACACGCCGCCAACACCGCCGAATCGCCGGTGAGGTAGACCGCGATGCGCGCCTGATAGTCCATGTCCTGATCTTTGCGAAGACCTTGGATCCGGCTCTGAACTTCCCGAGCCAAGCCTTCGGCCACCAACACGTCGGTCAGGCGGGAATCCAGAATCACCGTCCCCACCGAACCGCCGCTGGCCGCGTAGCCATCTTGGGCCGCCACCGCCACGTCCACTTCATCGGTGGACAGGGAGATGGCTTCTCCATTGGCTAGCGTGACCGACACGGTGTGGTCGGTGGCCAACGCGCTTCGAATCGCGTTGGCGTCCGCACCGTCCAAGGCCGCTCGGATCTCGGGCATTCGCTTGCCAAATCGCGGGCCGAGTGCCCGATAATTGGGTTTGACCTCGAAGGAGACCCGATCGCCCGGATCGTCGATGAAGCGCACCTCTTTGACGTTTAGCTCTTCCAGGATCAGCGGCAAATAGGGGCGAACACGCGTAGCCAACGCGGGCTTACCCAAGATGACCTCTGCCGCCGCCAAAGGCTGACGAACCTTGAGCTTGTGCATGGCACGGGTGGACTGGCCCAAGCTGACGATGTCGCGTACGGCCTGCATCTCCTCGGAGAGCGCTGTGTCGATCAGCGCCTCATTCACCGTCGGCCAATCGGTCAAATGCACGCTCTCGGGCGCCTTGGGATCCGCCGAGACCACCAAGTTTCGGTGCACTTCATCCGCGAAGAAGGGAACGAACGGTGCGATCAGGCGACTCATGGTCGTCAAACACTCGTGCAAGGTGTGATAGGCATCCCACTTGTCGCTGTCCAGCTCACTGGACCAGAAGCGGTCGCGGCAGCGCCGCACATACCAATTGCTTAGAGCGTCGGTGAGCCGAATGATCCGTTGGGCCGATTCGTAAATCTCGAGTCGATCCATCCGTTCGCTCACTTCGCGCACAGTCAGATGCAACTCCGAGAGGATCCATCGGTCGATGAGGCTGCGATCGGCTTCCGGTTGACGTGGGCATGTGGTGGGATCGAAGCCGTCGATGTTGGCGTAGATCACAAAGAACGAGTAGACGTTGTGCAGCTTGATCAGGAACTCTTGCTGACTTTGACGCACCGCGCTCGCGCTATAGCGTGTGTTGTTGTGCGGCGGGCTCGCCGCATAGAAATGCCATCGCATGGCGTCGGCGCCACTCGTATCCAAGATCACATCCGGCGGCGTGTAGTTGCCTTTGGACTTGCTCTCCTTGCGCCCCTTCTCGTCACACACAAACCCCAACACAATGCACGATTTGAAGGGATGGGGTTGTTCGGCGTCTTCAAAGAGCAGCGTAGAAATCATGAGCAAGCTGTAGAACCAGCCCCGAGTCTGATCGATGGCTTCGCTGATGAAGTCCGCCGGCCAATTTTTCTCGAAGGTCTCTTTGTTCTGATGGGGATAGCCCCACTGAGCAAAGGGCATGCACCCCGAATCAAACCAGCAGTCGATGACCTCCGGTACCCGGTCCATGGTCCCGCCGCATTCGCCGCAGGGCAGCGTCACCTCGTCAATCCACGGCTTGTGGACGATGAGGTGCTCATTCAGCGTGGGATCCGCCTCTTTGGCGGCATAAAACTTGGCGAAGGCCTGTGGATTGATCGCCTCGATCTCTGCGACCGACGCCGGGGCAATCCGATGCTCACACCCACTGCACGTCCAGATGTTCAGCGGGGTCCCCCAGAAGCGTTCGCGAGACAAGGCCCAGTCCACATTGTTGTCCAAGAAGTCGCCGAAACGACCATCTTTGATGTGGTCGGGCTGCCAGTGGATCTGCTGGTTGTTGGCGATGGCTTTGTCGATGACGCTCGTGGTGCGAATGAACCACGCTGGCCGCGCGTATTGGATGAGTGGATCGTCGTCGGCCCGCCAGCAAAAGGGGTATTCGTGTCGAACGGTCGCCTGATGAAAGAGTTGTCCGCGCTCTTTCATCAATCGGATCAACGCTTTGTCGGCGTCCTTGCAAAACACGCCGGCGACATCCGTGGCCCGCTCATCAAAGGTACCGTCCGGTTTAATCAAATTGATGAGGCCGATTCCTCTCTTTTTCGCCACGCGACTGTCGTCTTCACCGAACGCGGGTGCCGTGTGGACCACGCCTGTGCCGGCCGAGGTGGTGACAAAGTCACCGGCGATGACCACGTGGTACTCCCCCTCATCGGGCGTGGCGTAATCGAACAAGGGCGTGTATCGCAGGCCCAGGAGCTCCGCCCCTTTGACCGTCTTCTCCACAGTGTATTCGCCTTCGCCCAGCACGGTGTCGAGCAAGTCTGCCGCCAGGATGAAGATCTCGTCTCCTTGTCGGGCGAAGCTGTAGTCGATCTTTTCGCTGACGGTCAGCGCACAGTTGGAGGGCAGCGTCCAAGGCGTCGTGGTCCATGCCAAAAAGGACGTGTTTTCCAGGCTGGGCACTCGAAAACGGACCGTCACGGACGGATCATCCACCGTCTTGTAGCCTTGTCCCACTTCGCCGGCCGAGAGCGCCGTGCCGCCTTGAGGCCACCACCAGATGACTTTGTGGCCCTGGTAGAGCAGATCCTTTTTGAAGAGCTCGGAGAGCGCCCACCACACGGACTCCACATAGCTCTTGTGGAAGGTCACATACGCGTCCATGTCCACCCAGAACCCGATGCGTTGGGTCAAATCCTCCCACACATCCGTGTAGCGAAAGACCGACTCGATGCACTTCTGGGTGAAGGCCTCGATGCCGTAGGCCTCGATCTCGCTCTTGCCGTGGATGCCCAGCTCTTTCTCGACCTCCACTTCCACGGGCAACCCGTGGGTGTCCCAGCCCGCCTTGCGTGGCACATGATACCCGCGCATGGTCTTGTATCGGGGCAACAAGTCCTTGATGACGCGCGTCAGCACATGCCCATTGTGCGGGGTGCCGTTGGCCGTGGGCGGTCCCTCAAAGAACACATAGCGAGGCGCTCCGTCTCGAATCTGCAAAGATTTCTCGAAAATTTTGTTCTCTTGCCAGAAGGAGAGGACCCGTTTTTCGATGGCTGGAAAGTCGATCTTCTGTTGGACGGGCTGAAACATAGGACCCTCGCGTTGATGTTCAGGCCGCCGAATCATAGCGCGATCGCACACCGCGTCAACCGTGAGGTTTCGGCCGGTTCCGACACCGG
>CAUZBV010000474.1:0-3491 GCA_963578115.1 Myxococcales bacterium | reverse complement strand
TTGAGCATGGCCACCATGGCCACAAAGGCGATCAGCATGGCCAGCACGTTCAAGAAGAGCTTGAGGCCCATTGTAGAGCCTGTTGCGATGGCCTCAATACTGTTGCCCGTGTCTCTCTCTACATGAATCTTTGTGTTGCCCATGGTGACTGGAGTCTCGGTTTCAGGGCACATGACTTTTGAGATGGCCAACGCCGCCGGAGCACTCATGATGGACGCCATGACGAGGTGTCCGGCGATGTCTGGAATGGTGTTGTGCAAAAAGCCGACGTAGGCGGCGAGGACGCCGCCGGCGACCGTGGCAAAGCCGCCCACCATCACGGCGTGCAGCTCGGAGATGGTCATGGTTTCGATGAAGGGCTTAACCACCATGGGGGCTTCGGTTTGGCCCACAAAGATGTTGGCGGCGGTGCTCAATGACTCGGCCCCGCTGGTGCCCATGGTTCGTTGCATGACCCACGCGGTGCCTCGGACCATAAACTGCATGATGCCCAGGTGATAGAGCAAATTCATTAAGGCCGAAAAGAAGATGATGGTCGGGAGGATCCAAAACGCCACGGTCTTAAGAGGCGGGGAGATCCGTCCAATATAGGTCTGTGTTGTCTTCTTGCCGGTGGCCAAGTCAACGGTCTCGATGTCGTGCGCATCGATGGTTTGGAACACGAAATCTGCTCCGGCTTCACTGAATGACATCAGTTTCGTTACGGATTGGTTCACCACGTTGAACACGGTGTCACCGAGCGTGGGTGAGAGCACGATGAGTCCAAATCCGATTTGGAGTGCGATTCCCCACAGCACAGGCCGCCATTTAATGGCCCTTCGATTGCGCGAGAGCAACCACGCAATGCCCACCAAGACGACGAGGCCAAAGAAGGAGAGGAGGCGATGGGTGAGCGGCGTGTCGTCCGCGCCATCTCGCAACGACGCCATGGTGGTCGGCGCTTTTATTTCCTCTGTGGCCGCTGGTGGATTGGCCGGATCGGCCACCGGGGCGGTTTGGGCATCCGCGGCAGGCGTGTCCGGTGAGGCGTGGGCGTCGAGTACGTCGATGGTGACCAGCGTGACCAGGATGAGCAAGGAAGCGCCTAGGGCCCAGCGAAGTTGGCGCAGAAAGCGTTCCATATCCGGCGTCCGTTCCTTTCTGTGTCCGTTTCGCGCGCGCTTGTCGGCAAAAAACGAACCCTGTTCACAGAGTGACGATTTGCCCGTTCTGTACCATCGTTTTACCTTTCTGCCTATGGCCAATGTGCGGAAGACAAAGGAGGGCGCCTAGTCGGTTTGGCACCGATCCATCGGGGCGGCCCGAATGGCAGCAATAAAGAGGGGGGGGACTGCCGGTCGATTGGGCCCCACGGAAATGGCTTCATTCACGGCGGATGCCGCTTCTTCTAGCCGCGTCTCATCGTTGGCCGATACGGTGGCGAGGACGGTGCCCTTCGACACAGCGTCGCCACATTTATAGCCCAGTCGGATGCCCACAGCCGGGTCCACGTCGTCGGTGGCTTGCAATCGCCCACCGCCAAGCGCGACGACAATCCGGCCGAGGCGTTCTGTTTCGAAACCGTTGACGATGCCATTGGTCTGCGCCACGACCTCTTTGGTGAAGGCGGGTTGGGGAAAGCGGGAGACGTCCTCGCACACGCCAGGATCACCGTCTTGGTTTTCGATGACATGTTGCAGCCGTCGGAGCGCGGAGCCGTCGGCGATCACCTTCTCCAGTTTCTCGACGGCCTCTTCCAAGGTGGTGGCCAGGTTGCCTAGGAGCAACATCTCTCCGCCAATCCGTACGGTGATCTCCTTCAAATCGGCCGGTCCACCGCCTTGGAGGATCTCGATGGCTTCCGTCATTTCGTTGGCATTGCCGATGGCCAATCCCAGCGGCTGATTCATGTCGGTCAGCAAAGCGGTCACGCCCAACCCGCAGTGACTCCCAACGGCCACCAACGCGTTGGCCAGCTCACGCGCATCGGTTTCGTTCTTCATGAAGGCCCCATCGCCGACTTTGACATCCAGCACGAGACCATCAAGGCCTTCGGCGAGTTTCTTCGACATGATGGAGCTTGTGATGAGCGACAAATTCTCCACGGTGGCCGTCACATCCCGCAGCGCATAGAGCTTGCGATCCGCAGGGGCAATGTCGGCTGACTGCCCCGCGAACACGAGCCCACATCGCTCCACCACCTCGAGTAAGCGGGATGTTGACAGTCGTGTGACCATTCCGGGAATGGCCTCCAGTTTGTCCAATGTTCCTCCCGTGTGGCCAAGTCCACGTCCCGAGACCATGGGAACAACGACGCCACAAGCCGCCACGGCGGGAGCCAAACACAGGGAGACTTTGTCGCCCACACCGCCGGTCGAATGCTTGTCGATCTTGGGGCCCGGGATGTGTTCGAGCGAGAGGACGTCCCCGGAGCGCACCATGGACTGTGTCAACGCGCTGCGCTCTTCCGTGTTCATCCCTTTGAGAAAGATGGCCATGAGCAGTGCGGTGATTTGATAATCGGGCACCCGTTCGTGGGTGACCGCATCGACAAAAAACTGGATTTCTTCCCCCGTCAGGGTGCTTCCATAGCGTTTCTTGCGGATGAGATCGATGAACTGCATGGGAGGGATCATAGCAGAGCACCGGGTGGGATGCGACCGCAGCCAAGAGCAGGCGTTGACACGGCGCATTCCTCGCGAGAAGACTATCTTCGTGTTGACGATTCTTCGACGATTCCAAGGGATAAGCATTCGACACCGCGTGCGTACGGCAGGGGTGTGGACGTGTCTGGTCGTGCTCTTTGTGGGTGTGGGTGCCCTTGCCAGTTTGTGGCTCTTGGGCGAGGCCTACCTTAAGCCGGATACGACCGAAGGGCTGTGGGAGCGGATCGAGGCGTGGTCTTTTTGGTGTGCGACCATCATCGCCTTGGTGTGTGGCTACAGTACGTTTGAGTGTATGTATCGTGACCGTCTTGCCCGTCGGATGGCTACATTGCCCGTGGAGTACGAGGGGCAGTTTTGGTGGATGGTGACGCGACTCTATGGGCGCCATGTTCCTTTGCTTTTGCTGCCCCTGGCGACCGGCGCTTCCTTGGTATGGGCGGGACACCCCATGGGATTCCTGCTCGGCGTCGCCACCGGATCGGCCGTGTGGGTGTGGGGCCTCGCGGGTGCCATCTTTGTGCACCTGTGGGCAGGGCGATCGATGTTGACCGGCGCGACGTCTATGAAGGAGTACTTGGCTCAAGGCTTCGGTCCCCCGGAGACGGCCTTTCTCTTCTACAGTCCCGCCATGGCATTAACGGGCTGTTTGGCGGTGTCGGTGCTAACCGATTTGGCCGTCCGCTCGGGGCTCATGTTTCATCAATGGCAACCCTTGATTGTGGTGTCCGCAGGGTGCAGCGCTGTGGCCGTGGTGAGCCTGGTACGCGCACATCGTTTGTACGTGACGAGTTTTCACCGAATCGCACCGCGCTTCGAGGAGGCTGAGATCTTGCCCCCATGGCGCGA
>CAUZBV010000473.1:0-3494 GCA_963578115.1 Myxococcales bacterium | reverse complement strand
CTGAGCCTCCCTGGGACTTCACGTTTCTGGAGCCCGATGTGCTTCAGGTAGGGGTGGGAACGGGTTGCAGCTCGTCGTCGCCAAAGCGTTCCACGTAGTCAGCGCGCAGTCCGGTACAGATACCGTCATAGACGCAATCGCCACAGCGTTCGGGTTTGCAGCCCCCCCCAAGACGAGAGCTCGTGAGTTGGAATGACGATTCGGGCGTGACGACCTGCACGTCCATGCCCACACCAGGATGCGCCACATGCTCTTCGTACCCAGGCAAAAGACAGCGAGGCACATGCAGTGACTTGACCTGTATCCCCTGACTTCGGCCGTAGTTCATGCAAGCAACGATGGTGTCTACGGCGTCGCTCATCCGTGGCATCGAGTCCACGTTGTTTTGATTGTCGTCGGTCAGCGACACATACCAAAGATTGAACGCCTGAATCCCCCGTTTGTGCAGGTCGATGAGGCCGTCAAGAAGTGTCTCAATCGTGTCGGTCATGACAATCAGGTCGGCAGTGAGTACCACATCGGCGGCCACCAGGTTGTCGATGGCCGACAGAAAGAGGGCGTGGCTTTCGTTGTCCGATTGGGTAATTCGAGCGTAGGCGTCGCTGTTCTTTGCGTTATGGCCGTGGACTGAGAGTCCAATTCGGGTTACCCCCGCCTGCAGAGCCCGCTCCAGGTTGCCGGCTGTCGCAAACACAAGGCCGTTTGTCTGTACTTTGATGTCTGTAAACCCCTGCTCTCGTGCATGGCGAATCATCCCCAGCAAGTCATGACGGATCGTCGGTTCGCCGCCGGTGATGGAGAGCGCCGTGCAGCCGGCCTGCGCCGCTTGGTCCATGTGACGAAGAACTACGGAGGCCGGCAACCCCGCACGTTCACGCAGCTCGCCGGTGCACGTGCAGTAGGTGCATTTGAGGTTGCAGTCGTAGTGCAAAACAATGTCGAGAAGATCCAAAGCCCGTCCCTCTTGCCATTGCGTAAATCATAGGATCGGAAACGGCTGTACCGCAAGGCATCAATCTGTGACAATACCCTTTGCACGCCTCGGGTGGGCAAAACGCTTGTGTGACACGGAGAGGGCGTGGAAGGAAGGGAAGGGTGGCCAACATCGGCTACATTCAGGTCGTTCGGCACTGCAATCACTTTTGTGGTTTCTGTTCGAATCCGACCACACCCTACACGCACGATTTTGAGTCCATGAGTGTGCTCGTCGACGACTTTGTTCAACGGGGTTATTTCGGAGTAATTCTCACCGGGGGAGAACCCACACTCCACCCCGAGTTGCCGCGAATTACGTCCTACGCCCGACAGCAAGGCCTCCATGTTCGCATCATCACCAACGGCCATCGGCTCGCCGATGCCGCGTTTGCCCAGGCGCTCGGTGAAGCCGGATTACAGCTTGCGCATGTGTCGGTGTATTCCACCCGACCCGCGATCGAAGCCCGGCTTCGGGGTACCGAAGACACCCTCGGACGTGCGTATCGGGCCGTCGAAAACGCGCATCGCTTTGGTATCGAGGTCAACATCAACTGCGTCATCAACAAGTTGAACGCGGACCATCTCCATGAAAGCATCGAGTACTGGATCGAGCACCACCCCTATGTTCGTCACTTCATTTGGAACAACCTCGATCCATCCATGGGGCGTGCCGAGGTGAATCAGGATCAGTTCACGCCCCGTCTGGCCGACTTCAAGGAGTCGTTGCATCGAGCGATGTCACTCCTGCACTCGAGCGGCAGGACGTTTCGTGTGGAGAAGGTTCCTTTATGCTACATGACCGATTTTGCGTGGGCCAGTACGGAGACCCGCAAGATCGTTAAACTCGAAGAGCGAATCGTTCATTTTCTCGATGACAAGCAGACCGTTCGGCAACAAGAGTGGGGCCACCTGTACGGAGAGGTTTGTGGCGAGTGCAGTCTGCGTTCCATCTGCGGCGGTCTCTTCGATCGAGGAGGCGCCTACAGTGTCGACGAGCTCTCGCCGGTCTCTGTGGCTCGAGACGACATCGTCCGACACATTCTCTTTGATTCCTCGGATCCAAGCCGACGCTTTCGGAGCTTCGAACAATGGCGCGGGGAGTTCGATACCCAACTGCCCGATGGTCCCGCCCCGTCCAATGCCTCCAGGACGGACGGCTCGCCTCCCCAGCCGGACGACGGACCGACGGTTGGGCGGATCACGGATCGAGGTGTGCGGCTTTACGAGGCCAAACGAAAGTCAGAGGCGCGTCGCGCGACGAAGACAGGGGTCCAACTGGAGTTGGCCGCGGAATCAGACGAGTCTACGACGAACCCACCGGTTGGAGAAAATGCTCCTGAGGCCGATTGATTGTCCATCGGTTAAAAATGGCCATTTCGTCGGAATCGGAATCCCGTAGACGTCTGGCGAGATAATCGAATATCCCCATGTGTTTTTGACACCATGTGGACTCCGGCATTCGCCCTTGGATGGAACCCTGGGTCACGTAGTTGTACTCGGGTTGCTGGCCACAATAGGGCTTGTACGCACACGACACACAGCCTGGTAGCCCATCGTTGGTGCTGGCCAGGACCAGCGCTCGGGTTCGTTGGCTTGTCATCAGGTCGCGATAGTCGCTGGTATGGACGTCTCCAAGCAGAAAGAAATCGTCACCCATTGCCGCCACCATACGCCCTTCGTCGCTGCTGTAAATCTTGCCGCTGGGGTGGTAGGCCAATTGCCCAATCACCGATCCACCCGGTGAGCGGAGATCCAGGTAATTGGGATCGGAATTGCCGAGCATCTTACTCAACATGATGGCGGCGAGGCGCTCCATCACTTGGACACCATTCTTGTTCAACTCCAGGATGTAATCGAGCGCCTTGATGTAGAACTCGAGGAATTCATCGATGGTGTAGCCCAACTTTTTGTGGGTGAAGGCGGCGAACCCAAAGGGGTCGAGAATCCGCAAAAAGACGGCACGACATCCCATCTCGACATAGGTGTCTACGATCTCTTTCCAATAGGGAAGGGCGTGGCGAGTGATGGTGGGCAACGCCTCGACGCGATAAAGCGTGGGGTCTAACCCCATCTCTTTGTAGCGCTCATTGATTCGTTTGAGCCATGTCGTGGACTGTTCCCACGTGTCGCCATCCTTGTAGATACGAACCTTGTTGTGGAGATCGCGGGGGCCGTCAATGCTGGTGCACATTTGCACTTTGTTCTCGATGAGAAACTCCAGCCGTTCCTCCGTCATTAGGCTCAGTGTGGACACCAAGGAGAAGGAGAGCGCTTTGCCAACAATGCGGTTTCGTTCCCTGGC
Source organism: Myxococcales bacterium (assembly GCA_963578115.1). GTDB lineage: Bacteria > Myxococcota_A > UBA9042 > CAUZBV01. The sequence continues at coordinate 217 of CAUZBV010000473.1, read as the reverse complement.
GTAGCGCACGGTGTGGACGAGCGTGTCCCAGTTGGCCATGGGCTCTCCACCTTGAAACTCAATGGTCAGGCCCGAGTTGGGTGTTTGCAGGGCGAAGTCCACGCACTTCTCCGCTGTCTCTAGGGACATGTCTGTGTCCGTCCGGTCCATGCCGACAACCGACGAGTGACAGTACTGACAACCGTGGTTGCACCGTTCGGTCAGCACAAATCCGTGC
>CAUZBV010000472.1:0-3499 GCA_963578115.1 Myxococcales bacterium | reverse complement strand
TTGCTGTGACCAAGACGAGAAGTGGTTTGAGTCCGCAGAATACATCCCGGATGGTCCTACGACCCAGCTCATGCAAGAGTACGCTGCAAAGCACGAAATGGTCATTGTGAGCCCCATCTACGAAGAAGAGATGCCGGGCCTGTATTACAACACCGCGGCCGTCATTGATGCGGATGGGACGTACCTGGGCAAATATCGAAAGAATCACATCCCGCACTGCAACCCGGGCTTCTTTGAGAAGTTCTTTTTTACGCCGGGCAACCTGGGCTACCCCGTCTTTGAAACGCGCTACGGGCGTGTCGGTGTGTACATTTGCTACGACCGTCACTTCCCCGAGGGTGCGCGCGCCCTGGGACTCAACGGCGCAGAGATCGTGTTCAACCCCTCGGCGACCGTGGCGAGCACGTCCGAATATCTGTGGAAATTGGAGCAACCCGCCCACGCGGTGGCCAACCAGTATTTTGTGGGCGCGATCAATCGGGTGGGTACCGAGAAGCCGTGGTGTTTTGGCGAGTTCTACGGGCAGAGCTACTTCTGCGATCCCAAAGGTCAGATCATTTCCGAGGGCAGCCGCTCCGACGACGAGCTGGTCGTGGCCGATTGTGATTTCGACATGATCCGTGAGGTGCGGCATGCTTGGCAGTTTTTCCGAGATCGACGACCGGATTCTTACGACGACTTGGTAGAGGGGTAGGCACCATGACCGAGAATTACCTGAATTACATTGGCGGCGAATGGATGGGTGCCCAAAACGGCGAGACCATCCCCAACATCAATCCGGCCGACAACGACGACATCATCGGTCACCTGGCCAAGTCTGGGGATGCCGAGGCCAAGGCAGCCATTGCGGCGGCAAGCGAGGCGTTTGAAACCTGGCGGCGTGTGCCTGCGCCCAAACGGGCGGACTATCTTTTTGAGGTCTGGCGCATCATGGCCGGACGCAAAGAGGAAATCGGTCGCGCATTGGCTCGCGAGGAAGGAAAGGTCCTGGCCGAGGCGATTGGTGAGGTGCAAAAGACCCTCAACGTGCTGGAGTATCAGGCAGGCCTGGGCCGGCGGATTTCGGGTTATTCACGCGAGAGCGAGATGCCCGGTAATTACGCCTACACCCGGCGCGAGCCGCTCGGTGTGTGCGCGCTGATTACCCCGTGGAATTTTCCCGTTTGTATTCCAGCCTGGAAGATCGCCCCGGCGCTTGTGGCGGGCAACACGGTCGTATTCAAGCCGGCCGCGCTGACGCCCGCCTCGGCAGACTTGGTGGTCAAGTGCTTCATCGATGCCGGCTTGCCGGGCGGTGTGCTCAACCTGATCCAGGGCCAGGGCCGCGTCGTCGGTGAGACGCTGATCAACGCCCCCGAGGTCGCGGCAATTTCATTTACGGGATCAAACTCCGTGGGACAGCACTGCCATTCAGCGGGCGCTGCGCGCGGCATTCCGGTGCAGTGCGAGATGGGCGGCAAAAACCCAATCATTGTCTTGGAGGACGCGGATGTCGCCCAGGCGGCCTCAGCGGCCGCCAAGGGTGGATTTGGCTCGACGGGCCAGCGCTGCACGGCAACCAGCCGCGCTGTCGTCCACGAGTCGGTGGCCGACGAGTTTGTGGCGCTCCTAAAGCAACACGCCGAGGCCATGGTTCCAGGCAATCCGTTGGAGTCCGGCACGACGATGGGCCCATCCGTTTCGGCCGATCAGCTGGAGACGGTGCTGAACTACATCGAAATCGGAAAAAACGAGGCCGCATTGGTCACAGGCGGGGGTCGTCTGACGGACGGCGCGCTCGGGCGCGGGTTTTTCCCGGCGCCCACCATCTTCGATTACGTCACCGCCGATTGTCGGATTGCCCAGGAGGAGATCTTCGGGCCGGTCATCAGCGTGCTTCGGGTCAAGAATTTTGACGAGGCCATGGACGTGGCCAACAACGTGGAATTTGGATTGTCGTCCAGCATCTACACCAACAATTACCGCAACGTCATGCACTACGTGGAACGCATTGAGACGGGGATCTGCCACGTCAACTCGCCCACCATGGGCGGCGAGGCGCACATGCCCTTTGGCGGCATGAAGTCCACGGGTGTTGGCGGCCGCGAGATGAACGAAGAAGCGCTGGAGTTCTACACCGAGCTCAAGACGGTCTACTTCGACTACACCGGCGCAGGCCGCGAAGGCAATCTGTACTAGGAAAGGCAGGATCATCATGCAAGACGCGGAAAACAACGGCCCCGAGGGCATGCTCTACAGCATTGAGGACAAGCCGCCTCTGGGCCTCTCGATGGCCCTGGGCCTCCAGCATTATCTGACCATGCTGGGCGCCACGGTTGCGATCCCGTTTATACTGGCCGGAGAAGACTATCTCAACATCAGTGACCCCGCCGATATCGCCGTGCTGATTGGGACCATCTTTTTTGCCAGTGGCATTTCGACGCTGTTGCAGACAATCTTTGGAAATCGGCTCCCGATCGTCCAGGGCGGAACGTTTTCGTTCCTGGCACCCACGGCAGCGATCTGCGGTATGGCAGCGGTGGCCGGCGCGGGCTGGGAAGTGAAAATGCAGCATGTCCAGGGCGCCATTATCCTGGGTGCTGTTGTCGAGATCCTGATTGGGTACCTTGGCCTGGCCGGCCGGTTGCTGAAGTACATAGGACCCGTGACGATCGCACCCACCATCGCGCTCATCGGGCTTGCTCTCTTCCAATTTGGGGCACCGGAAGCCGGTAAAGACTGGTATTTGGGGGGCGCCACCATCTTTTTTGTCATCATGTTCTCGCAATACATGCGGGGCTCGGGGCGTGTATTCCAGATGTTCCCCATTCTGTTGGCCATTCTGCTGGCCTGGGGATTGGCGGCGTTTGGCACGTGGACCGGTCATTATCAACCCGATCCTGTTAATTCGGCTCTCAATGATCCAGGATTTGTGAACATTGCTGTGGTGGAGCAAGCCCCGCTCATTCGTGTGCCCACTCCCTTCCAATGGGGGTGGCCCGTGTTTGGATTGGCGGCATTCATCGGCATGTTGGCTGGGTACATGGCCAGTATCGTCGAGAGTATTGGCGATTATTACGCCTGTGCGCGCCTGTCTGGCGCTCCGATCCCCACCACGAAAACGATTAACCGTGGCATTGGCATGGAGGGGGTGGGCTGCTTGATCGCTGGCGTGCTGGGCACGGGAAATGGGACCACCAGTTACAGCGAGAACATCGGCGCCATCGGTCTGACCCGTGTGGGTAGTCGTCGCGTGGTCCAGGTCGGTGCGGTCATGATGATCATACTCGGTATCTTTGGGAAGTTTGGGGCGCTGTTTGCGAGCATCCCCGGCCCCATTGTCGGCGGGATGTACTGCGCGCTCTTCGGCATGATCGCATCGGTCGGTCTCTCGAACTTGCAGTTTGTCGACCTGAACAGCGCACGGAATCTGTTCATCATCGGTTTTTCCCTGTTCATGGGCCTGAGCATGCCGGCGTATTTCGCAAAGACGCCGCTGACCATTGACAGTGTGCCATGG
>CAUZBV010000471.1:0-3508 GCA_963578115.1 Myxococcales bacterium | reverse complement strand
GGCTGCGGGGACCTGGGTTGCCCCACCGTGCTGGGCAAATGCGGTGGGGGCAAGAACTGCGACCCGTTGAACGAGTGCAAAGATTGCCTGCCGGGCATGTCCTGTCTGGACCAGACCGATTGCACCCCCAAGTCGTGCTTCCCCTTGACCCTGGGCTCCCACGATTTGTGCAAATCCATCAAAGTGAAACCCGGCTGCAACTGCTCCTTCTTGGCAGACGACCCCGCCACCCCCGAGGATGAATCCCTGGACGTGAAGTGCACGCCGAACTCCGGGGGTTGTGGTTGGTGTAAGCCTCTCAATTACTGGAACAAGAAGCTGGGCCTGTCGCTGCAAAACAACTGGAATTGCGGCAGCAGCACCACCCAAGAAGCCAACAACGTCATCAAGACCGATCCCGACACCCAGGGTGGTGTGCTCTGTTGCATGGACGTGGTCGCCGGACCATGACAACCCTACGTTCTGCGCTTCTCGGCCTCGCGCTGGTTGGGGGGCTTGCTTGTGGCTCTGGCGGGTCCGACGACCCGAGCACCGACGTGGGCAAAGAGCTCCCCACCGACACCGTCCAAAGCGACACGCCGCCGCCGGACTCCAATCCAACGGACACCGATCCGGCGGACGGCACCCGCACGGCATGCACGCCGCGAGAAGCTATCGCGCCGACCGCGTCCTTCTTCACCGACATCTCGGAGGCCAGCGGGATCCGCGTGGGCAACTACGATCCCTCGCCGCCCATTCCCGTGCCCATCAACGACCACAGCAGGCTCGGGTTCGTGGACATCGACGGGGATGGCTGGGATGACCTGGTCACCCACAGCTTGTTTCCCAACCCGGCCAACGCGGGGATCCCCTTTGAGCATCTGGTCTTTCGCAACAAGGGCGACGGCACGTTTGAGGACGTCAGCGACGCGTCGGGACTGCGCACCAGCCAGTCCGGCTCCTTCCTCTTTGCAGACGTGGACAACGACGGCGACCAGGACTGTTACGCCGCGCTGGACTACCCATTACCGGGCCACACCAGCCAGATCCTTCTCAACGACGGGAGCGGTGTGTTCACCCCCCTGCCCGGCTCGGGGATCGACGGAGCCTTTCTGCCCCAGATCGCGGCCAACGGCGTCTTCTTTGACGCCAACAACGACGGCAACCTCGATCTGTTTGTGGGCACCGGACACACGGGTTACGCCGCTGCTGATCTCTTCTTCTGGGGCAAGGGGGACGGGACCTTTGAATACGCGGCGAACGTCCTCACCGGCGGTTCCAGTCTGCAGCAACCCACCAACGGGTGCGTCACCTGCGACTACGACAACGACGGCGATCTGGACATCTTTGTCTCCACCTACGGCGTCAGCACGGCCAATGGCCTGAACATCCTCTGGGAAAACCAGGGCGGCACCTTTATGAACGTGGCCGTGGAGAAGGGCTTCGCAAGCTTGGGGACCGGCAATCCCTGGCTGGCCGAGACGGGCTACGGTAAAGACGTGGAGCCGGGCAAAGCATCGGGTGAGTTCATGGGATCCAACGGCTTTGGCATCGACTGTGGGGACGTGGACAACGACGGGAACATGGACGTGTTCCTGACCACCATCTCCCACCCGGTCAACAGCATCTACTCACGCAAGTGGTCCGACGCCACCCAGCTGCTGAAGAATATGGGGAGCACCCACAGCCACGTCTTGCAAAACGTGGCGGCCGACCGAGGCGTACCGTTCAACGAGGGCGACGTGGACGGCGCCATGGTGGACTTCGACAACGACGGTCGGCTCGATCTCTCCATGTCGCGCGACAAGAAATACGAGAAGGCCTACACCACCGACGACCAAAAGGCCTGGTTTGGCTTGATGTGGCAACAGGCCGACGGCACGTTCCAGTCCTTGGGCATCAACAGCGGCATCAACAGCCCCGACGCGGTCATCGATGCCAGCCTCACGGCCTGCACCTCAGACGCCACCTGCACCGACGGCGAGGCCTGCCTCAAAGACAAGTGCCGGCGACCCTGCACGAGCAACGCGGATTGCCCAAGCCCCCATGAGATTTGCCGTACGGGCGGTTTCTGCAAGCTCCTCTTGGGCATGAAGAACGCCCAAAACCACGGCTGGGCGGACATCGATCACGACGGGGATCTGGATCTGTTTGTGGGCGGCCGAGACACGGGCGGCGGCCGGCCCAACTTCCTGTTTCGCAACGACATTGGCCACGAGAATCGATGGATCGCCCTGCGGCTCGTGGGCGACGGGATCACCATCAATCGGGACGCCATCGGCGCCCGCGTGACCCTGAACTTTGCCGACGAGATCCTCACCCGGGAGGTCAAATCCAGCCGGGGCATGCACAACTCCATGGACACCCGCGCCCTGCACTTTGGCCTGGGCGACCGGGGCTGCGACTACACGCTCAACGTGCGCTGGCCCGACGGGACCACGGCCTCATTCACGCCGGATGATTTCCCGGAAGAATCGTACCTGACGCTGAGCTATCCGGACAGTCTGACGGTGGCCACTCCCTAGGGAGGATCGAAGGGGAGATCGCCTTTCGGGGTGTAGCGACCGTCCATGGCGCCAGTGATGGCGCCGCCCAGGCGAAGATACCAGTCCGAGGGCAGGTTGTAGCCGTCCTGGCCCAAGGTCAGCCAGGTCCCGCTGGTGGGCGTCTGACTCCCCGTGGTCGCGGCCTTGAACATGGCCGTGGACTCATCCACTTCGTCGAACATGGCGATATAGAGGAAGGTGGGATTGATGGAGTGCAACTTCTTGGCTTGGTGCCAGAATAATTTTCCGCCATTCCGGGGGATCTTGTTGAACTCGTTGAAGGTCTTCTTCAGGTTCACCCAGGAGAAGCCGGGCCAGGCCACGGGGGCATAGCCGATGCCCTTGGATGCCGTATAGTTCTTGTCCCCCTGGATCTTGGAGAAGTCGTTGTCGAATCCCGACGTATTGCCGTATCGCCCGACACTCCATGGGCTGACCAGGTCGTACTTGTCGAACACCGACGAGTACCCCGGCTTCACATCGCCCCCACCGGTCCGCCAGTCGAAGGGAACACCGCCCACCACATACGCCCGGTATTTCGGGGCAGCGGTGGATTGGAAGTAATTGATAAGCTGTTTGGCCTGGTCCACCGTGCCCGGACGGTCCTTGAACCCCAAACCCCAGATCGCGACCACGGGTTTTCCGCCCTGATGCAAGTAGGCCGGCGAGTTGGTCATGCCCATGTCGTCCACCAACATCTCCCAATCGCTGATGATTCGCTCTACACCGTCCGTTTGGAATTTGTTGTTGGCCACGCCTGAGATGTCGTACATCAGGCCAAACACCCGGCCGTGTTCCGTGGCACCTGCCGCCACATTCGCGGTGATCTTGTTGCGAAGTGCGAGGTGTGCCGGGTCCTTGAGCTCCGAGATGAAACGCTGCAAGAACACGCCGTCGATGCCCGCTTGGGCCATCCAGCGGAAGTGCCGTCTTACGGTCTTTTGAATGGCCGACGAGAAGAGCTTGGCCGGCTGGCCATTGGG
>CAUZBV010000470.1:0-3510 GCA_963578115.1 Myxococcales bacterium | reverse complement strand
AATGAACTGATCGAAACTACCCAAAACGGCACTGATGGCGGCCTGTGTCTCTTCCCACTTTTCCCCTTCCATGCTGCCGGATCGGTCCATAACGACCATGATGTTCGCCGGGTTAACCTGTTGGGTGACTTGAACTTTCTCGTCTCCACACGGAGGGAGCAGGTACTCCCATTCATCGGTGGACTCTAGAGTGTCTTCTGGAGTCAGCCAGACATCGCTCAGGCTGTCGGGAGGTTGGAATGCGGATCCGGTGTCTTTCGGGGAAGCCGGAAGAACCGTGGAGACGGGGTTGCTCTCCGCGCAAGCCGACGCGATGAAAAGACACAACAAGAGGATTGTTGCCGATTTACCCAACCATGGGTCGTCACCTATCACGGTTCTGAATCATACAGGCAAACCCGCCGTGCGCCCAGTGAGAAATGACGTTGTTGCTTCGTTTACTGGCCCGGATCCTTGGGAGGTGTCCCTTCGCCGGGGCTGTCTGGCTTCAAAACGTAGGAAAAACCGAGGAGCAGATTGTGTTGAATCTGGAACGTGTCCACGATCAATGGTGCCCGAACAACGCGTATGACGTAGTCCAATGACGCCCATTCAAAGAGGCGAATGGTGAGCTTGCCATCGACCTCCACGCCGATGAGATCGGCGATGGAGTGGCCGTCTCTGCGGCTGGAATAGAAGGGGGCCAACAACCCGCCCGTAAGCTCATAGGCCAGGGGGCGGTCTCGTCCGAGGCCATCAAACACCAAGGTGCCCTTGATCCCTGCCATGACTTCTGCGCCAAACTGCTGAAAGTCATTCATCCGTCTCATCTCAATGACTGACGTTGTCTTCTTGTCTTCAATCACCAGTCCATTCCGGACCCATATTTGTTGCGCTCCGACACCGAGTCGAAACTCCAAAGCGAAGGCTTGGGTGTCAATGGGTGTGGCGAACACGCCAGCGATCTCCTTCACGCGCGTGGGAGAAAATGGCTTGGTCAAATCGACGTGGGTGCTCTCAAAGGTGTCTGAGTCCCCCTTGATTTGATACGTCGTTGTTTTTTCCCGGACGTCTTTGCCCGAAAAGAGGGACGTCTCTGCCCGGACTTGCGCGTACGGGCCCAACCACGGCACCGCCTCCAAGTGATACAGGTAGAGGGTTTCGAAGAAAACCCGATCGGTGGTCTTCACGAATTCATCGATGACAGGTGTCCGGGTGAACACTTCGTGCAGGGAGAAATTGTTCCGCCATTCGTGGGCACGTTGGAAGTAGTCGAGGCCCAATGCGATGGCGGGGCCGATGTTCCAAGTTTGGCCATTCTGCGCCCCGACAACTCGATCGGAGTGTGCGAAGGCGATGCTGGTTCCCAGAGTGAGTCGAGGTACCCAGCCCTGATTGCGGGGGGCAGCGCGTTCGGTTTTCACCTCCTTGGGAAACAGCTTCTCTTCTTGGTCGGGGGGCAGATTCTTGCTCTCCTCGCCCCAGACGACAGTGGGCAGCCAAACGAGCGAAAGAATCGTCCAATAGGAAAGCCAAAATCGTCGGTACTGTGTGCATTTCACGGGTCAAATCCCTCCAAGTCCAGCGCCAATCGTTTCTATGTGGTCGCGTTGCGTCAAGTGCATTCTCATCAAATGATAAGGGGTTGCGCTGTTGCGTGGTCGTGTTAGCCTCACCGCCAATGAACGGGTCGAAACCGATATCGATGACGTACTGGGTCTTTTTTGTGCTGGCCCTGTCGCTTTTGCTCAACACTCTGGTATGGACGTTTTGGATAGCGCCGGTGGAAGCCTATATGGGGGTCGTGCAAAAGATCTTTTACTTCCATGTGCCGGCGGCCATGGCCATGCAGGCTTTGTTCATCACGTGCGGCATCACAAGCATAGTCTATCTCTTCCGCCCCGGCCCGCGTTCGGATCGATTGGCCGTGTCCTGCGCAGAGGTGGGTGTCTTGATGGGGGCGTTTGTGCTCATCACCGGTCCGATTTGGGCCCGCAAGGCATGGAACCATTGGTGGGAATGGGAACCACGCTTGGTCCTGACCCTGGTGATCTTTTTGTTGTACATGGCCTACCTCGCTCTGCGGCGTTACGCAGGAACGGACTCTCTCACAAAGCGCATCGGAGCCGGTCTGGCTGCACTGGGCCTGCCGGGTATTTATTTGGTTCGAGTGGCTGTGGAGCGCTGGCGCGGAACGCATCCGCAGGTCATCTACAAAGGCGGCCTTGAGGACGTGAACATGCAGATAGCGTTTGGTTTGGGCGTGGCTGCGTTTGCGTGTTTGTCGGTTGTGCTGGTGTGGCGTCGCTACGCGCTTCAACGAAGTCGTGACGACGTGGAAGCACTCACCATGACCATGATGGAACACGACCTCCTGGAGGAGGAATTATGAGACACAACGGTTTATTTTTCGCGCTGGTTGGTTTGACCTTGCTGGTCGCTGGTTGGGCGATGGCACAGGAAACCGTCGCTCCGGCCGAAGCACCCAAGGAGGCCGTGATCTCCGAACCAGTCACGGCCGTGGAGACTCCGCCAACGCCCGAGGCACCCGCGACCAAGCCTGAAGCAAAGCCCAGCGATACGCCGAAGGCCGCGGTTGGTGAAGTGGACTCGGGGCAGAAGGAAGCCAGCGGAGACGGAGGAACGGCGTTCGTAGCGATGGATCCGTCCCAATCACAGCATCGTGAAGCATTGCCTGCGTTCCCCTTCCTGTATTCAGCCTATGTGATCATCTGGTTGGGCCTTTTCCTCTATTTGATCTCGTTGGGCCGGCGGCAACGCGCATTGGACGAGAAAATTGCGGAGCTGAGCGCGCTTGTTTCCCAGCGTTCCTCTGGAGACTAGTCCCCCATGACACTCCCCAGTGCGGATCATCTCTTCTACATCCCGATCATCTTGGTCATCGGATTTATCCTCGGCTTTGTGTTTGGCCGGAAATCCCTCATTCGGCAGATGGAAGAACGCCGTGAGATGCTGCGCCGCCGCAAGGAACGCCAGAAAGCCAAGGCCGAGGGCGAGGCGTCCGAGTCCGACACCTCCGCCTCACCAAGCGGCGAGATGAGCGACTAAGAATCCACGGGCCCATTGCTTTCTCAAAAAAGTTCGACGAAATTCTGGACGTGCACCGCGTGCGTGAAGACATTGGAAGAGTACGTGATCTGGGAGGGAACATGGGTGCGACACAAGCCAGTCTTTGGATGGATGCGGACGCGTTGGCGCGAAAGCTAGAGATTACGCTGACCGATTTGGATGAACGGTTGAGTGAGGGCACCGTGGAAACGTTGGAATACGGGGCCCGTCGGTTGTTCCGATCGGTTTCGTCGGGTACTGGGAAGGGTGCCGCCAACGACACGGCTCGCCTGCGTGTCGTCATTACGCCCGAGCCCACCAGCGATGGAACCACCGTCGAAGCCGAACCCATCTCTTTCGAACAGAAAGCCGACTCGGGAACTGCTGGCGGCTTTTCCCAGGCTGTACACTCCGCGGAGAATGCTTGGAACCAGGTGGTCACGTTGGTGGACCGCTACGAAG
>CAUZBV010000469.1:0-3520 GCA_963578115.1 Myxococcales bacterium | reverse complement strand
ACACCGGACGGTGACTGGTGTGTGGTGGGTTCCGACCTGGAGTGCGCCGGTTCACTGGGATGCGCCCTCAACGGTTGGTGCGCCGCCGACACAGACACGGGGTGGTGCGTTGCCAAAACGGCTGCCCATTGCGAGGCGTCACAGATCTGCACGACCCGCGGCGCGTGCACACCCCATGGGCCCTGTTGCTCCCAGAACTGCGTTAACAACGTTTTGGAGGACACGTGGTCCGAAAATGCGGATAAACCGCCCACATACACCCAGGTCATCCAACCGATCTACCAACATCACTGCACGCCATGCCACGCCGGAGACACCCCGGAGGGCTGCGCCGGTGGCACTTGCTTTGTCTCCTTCTACGAGGCCATCGTATTCGATTCAACCCTCTGCGAAGAGACCACCATGGGTGAATGCAGTCTGCAACGCCTGCTGGCCAGCAAAGACTTGTCCGACGACATCGGACTCATCGGTTCGGAAGTGTACATCATCATCCCAGCGCCGGAGATTGGCCTGTTGACCGAATGGGTCGCGCTCGGCATGCCCGAATAGAATGCAGGTCAGCAAAGCAAAAGGGCGGTATGCGAAAGCCCGGCGTGCACAGACCGCCGTGCATGGGCTATGCTTCGCGGTATGAACGGACCCACCACCACGAGAAACCCTCCCTGCTTTGCGACACACGCCACCTTAACGTCGCTTCTGGTGGGAGCGCTGCTCACACTGCTCCTCTTCGGGTGTGCAGTCGAACCCTTGCCATCTCCCTTTACGGGCGATGAGCCGAACAGTGTTGGGGATTTCGACTCGGCGGCTCCACCCTTGCCCGGGGACGTGAGCACGCCAGAAGACAGCGACACCGCCGCACCGTCGACCAGCATCACGCTGCCTCAAAGCGTTCAGGGTGCCCTGTGGGCCAACCCCGAACTTTACCCGGTGCTCCCGATTCACGTGGCTGTAAAGGGCTCTGCAAGCACCGTTTCCATCCAACTGGGGGATCAGTCCATTCAAGCCACTGACGACGATGAGGACGGGGACTTTCTGGCTCAGGTGCCCATCGCCGATCTGGCTGAAGGAGTCCACACGCTGACGGCAAGCGATGGGAGCGCAACGGCGACCGCGGAGTTGCACGTGGGAAGCGAAGGAGTCCAGTTCACCCACTTCGATGAGGTCGGAAGGGCCGCCACACCGCGACTCCACCGACACAACGATGGATTGTGGCTCACGTGGGAAGACCGACGGACAGAGCCGCGTCGGACATGGCTGCAGCAAATCGACGGTGCCGGCCGTGGGCTGGGGGAGCCCATCGGGCTGACACCGGCGGGCAAAGACGTGGTGTACGGACGGACAGTCCCAGGAAACAACACCTTGGCTGTGCTCTACCAGACCAAGAACCCTGGCTATCAGAACTGGCTCACCGTCGTCGATTGGACGGGCGACGAGGTCGTGCCACCCATGGCCTTGGACCCCGTGGGCGCCCAGGGCTCCTGGGGTGGGGATCTCTCCTTTGATGGAGAGGGATTCGTGGTGGTTTGGCGGACCTACAGCGCAGACATGGACAAGGGCGAAATCCATTGGTTGCGGCTGGACGAAACCACTCTGGAGACCACGGGCCCGGTGGTCGTGACCCAGAGCGGCCAAGAGGATCCCCATGGCGACTTCTTGCCCTTTGCCTTTGTGGGAGCCGAGGCGCTGGGTGACCACACCCTCATCACCTTCGTGCGAGACCACTACAACAGCTTGCTAGACATGAGCGTCGGGCGGTGCCAAGCGGCGGTGGTGCATCGCGACGGAAGCGTTGGCAACGAAACGCTGCTCCCCACGCCCTTGGCAATGCCCTTTGGCTTCCAAGCGTTCGTCCATCGCGTGCACGGGGAGTTGGTGGCTCTGTGGACCGCCGTGAGCCTCTACGACGAAGAGCTCAATCCCCCCCATCGAATCATCGGCGGGCGGATTAACACGAAGATCATCACCGTTCCGGGAAGCGCCCAGGCCCACGTGATCCTCCAAGGTCCAACCGAACGAGGGGAGATGGTTCTCATCGAGCACCCGACCCACTTCGGCACCATGGCCTGGACGGACCAACGCAGCAAGGTGGCAGACCCCATCGATGGACGTATACAACTCTTTGTGGCGGCCGTGGATGAGAATCTGGTCGCCGATCCACACACCCTCATCCCCCACGCGCGATTCATTCAGGACACCAGCCAAGTCAACGGACAGGCGCTCGGAACGAACACTTTCTTGCTGTGGCTCGACGAACGCCACGGAGGTACCCTGGGCAACTCGCACCCCGAGGTCTATTTTGAGACGATTTGGGAATAGCACCTCCATGTCCACCAAACCCATCGCCAACATCTTACTCTTCGAGGACGATCCGACCGTTGCAGAGCTGAACACACTCATCCTGGAACAGGATGGCCATACAGTCACGACTTGCGCGGACGGGCGTGCGGGTCTGGAGCATTTTCTGGCGTCGCCCAATGCCTACGATGTGGTGATACTCGACATCATCATGCCGGGCCTCGGTGGGGCCGAGGTGCTGCGCGGGATTCATGGTGTCCGGCCCGATCTCCCTGTGCTGCTTTGTTCGGGGTATGCGCCGGATCCCTTATTGGGAGAAGTGATCGACGGGAAAAAGGTGGGGTTTCTCAAGAAGCCCTACAACGTGGACGAGCTGCTCGGACAGCTGCATGCGCTCTTGGAGGCCCACGCTCAATAACACCAACCCGTAGAGTCATTCAGGACGCTTGATGAGCGATTATCTCAATCCGACATGCTCACATGTTCTTCGTTCCCAATCGGGCCTTCACAGGTGGCATCTTCGGGACGAATCGGGATCATGGTGAACGAATGGAGCTCGTCGACCACGACCACTCCGTCCATGGCTTCATCAGCCGCTTTCTTCGCGTCAAAGAAGGGGATGTTGTCGCCCAAGATTTGAAATTCGGCTTCCAGAGACGTTTCCCCCACAAAACCGTCGTGCTCCGTCAACCGTGCACTCAGAGCGATCCGGAAACGAAAGGCCGCGTAAATCTTGAAGGCCGAAATACCGACGCTGATGCCCGGTTTTCCGTCGTCGTCCACATCGACCGCAGCGGGATCATTCTTGTGGGTGGGCATGGAGTCCGAATGGGGATCATCCAAGTCGACGCCAAGGAGCATCACCGTTTCCTCGGTCCAGAGATCCCACCCGTCGCCCTCCTCCGATGGAACGAGTCCACCCAGGAGTGGTCCCGAATCGAGCGCTTGGATGGCGTCCAAGTCCAACTCTAGATCCTTGTCGTCCACTTTCGGGAGCACGATGTCACAGGGTTGAAGGATCAAGGTGAGGTCGCGCCCGTCTTGCCCCAGGGTCACGAGAGCGCTGAAATACGAGATGATCTCGTGTGGGTCCCCATCCTCAACATCTTCCACAAGGAGTCGGGACTGCCCCGTTAGCCAATAGGCCTCATGAAGCATGGGGACTGGGGGTTCGTCGAAGGTCGCCTCGTCGCTTTTTCCACCCACAGACGTGCCCTGCGCACCC
>CAUZBV010000468.1:0-3532 GCA_963578115.1 Myxococcales bacterium | reverse complement strand
AGCATGGTGGTCGAACCCTCTGCGAATCGATGCAATCTGCCAAAAAGATTCCAGTGCAGACCTTTCCATGGCTGGTAGGCTTCCCCCCCACCGAGGTGCCAGATGGACACGCGAGCATTCAGATGATTGCGGCCCCAAGAAACATCGCCTTGTACGATCTGCACACGATTGGGATCGCCGTCTCGGGGTTCCACCATGAGCGGTGGTCCACACAAGAGTGCGCGCGTCTCTTGTGCGCTCCCATGTCCGCAGGCAAAACGCCGTTTCGACAAGCGCAGCGGCTTCAATTCCCCCTTGTGCAAGGTCAAGATGTGACCGTGCTTAAGATCGCTGGTCCAGAACGCGACCTCTTGGGTGCCATCACCGTTGACGTCTCCGGTGACGATGGTGCCGAAGTGGTCTCGCGAGCGTCGGCTACGACGAGTAAGTTTGGAAAAGTCATACGTTGTCACGGACACCGGCGCCTGGTTGGGGAGCCATCGATGCACGGTCAATTTGCTTGGGTGGAGCAAGACGAGTTCTTGGAAACCGTCGGCATCCAGATCCCCCACGGCCCCGCCCAGAAGCGCGTTGAGATCGGCGATGGGCAGAGGATCTTCTCGAAATGAAGGCTGACTTTGACGGATGGGTGGACGATCCATCAAGGCGCGAAGTTCTGCATCGACACGAGTGTTGACATAATAGTGCCCTCGGACGCCGGTGGGCGGATTTCGGATTCGCGACCAAAGCGTGATACCGACTTCATAATGCTTGCCCACGGCGTGGAGGTGGTTCCGTTCTACAAAAAACTCGACGACCAAGAGCCGAGCGATGTCGGCATTTCGAGCCCCCTCAAGCAACTCATCCACGTTCGACCAGGGAACATTGTTCAGAAACTCGAGCCGTACGGCCCCCATTCTCTTCCTCAGCTCACCCTCCAATCGGCCGAGGATGGATTCCGAGAGCGCCTCTTTGGAGCCCATGGTCTCGTTGTGGCGGAAACGAGTTGCCACCATCAGCCGATGACGGTTCTTGAGTGGAGCCACCACCTGAGGCCAGCAGGAATCGACGAATTGGGTGACAAAGCGTTCGACGGTTGAACGCGATTTGGCGCTTGCGTTGGTGGCACAGAGGAGACAACCGAACCCGACAATTAACACTGCAGAGGCGGCTTTACTGAGTGTATTCGCTATCAAGGTACCCTTGTATCGACAGGCTATCCGATTCGGGAGCGTTGGAAGAAGCGGTTGCCGGGGGTGGCGTTTCATCGGTGGGTTGATTCCTTACAATTCGTCGGGGTTTCTTGCCAGGCTGCGGATACCACCCCACCGGTGTGCCGCGTAATGCGGCGGACATAAACTGTGACCAAATGGGCGCGGCCAATTTCCCTCCCGTAGCTTTCCGAACCGGGCGGCGATCGTCAAATCCTACCCACACGGCAGTCGCGAGTGCGGGTGCATACCCAACAAACCAACTGTCGATTCCATTCTGAGTTGTGCCCGTTTTTCCTGCGGCCGGTCGGCCCGGCAAACGGGCACGCTTACCTGTGCCTGTCTCTATCACTGCTTTCAGCATTCTGCTGATGGCGTGGGCCGTTTCCACAGACGCTACTCGGACGGGTTTGGCTACGGGTTCGTAGATGGTTGTGCCACTTGCGTCTTCGACTCGTGTGACAATGTGTGGCGTTTGGTACAGACCTTCATTGGCGAAGGTTGCATAGGAGTTGGC
The DNA here is from genome assembly GCA_963578115.1 of Myxococcales bacterium. Taxonomy (GTDB): domain Bacteria; phylum Myxococcota_A; class UBA9042; genus CAUZBV01. Next base: position 1,825 of record CAUZBV010000468.1, on the reverse strand, counting down.
CATTTCCAGCGGTGACACCGATGTGGATCCCAGTGAAATGGATAAATCGTGTTCAATGGGCGACTCAATACCAATGGCTTTGGCAAACGTGCGCGCCTCGCCCACCCCCGTTTTCTCCAACACTTTGACGGCGATCACGTTGATCGACTTGGCCAGCGCCTCTTCCATGGAGTATTCCTTGCCATCGTACTTGTTGGAGAAATTGCGAGGCTTCCAGTATCGTCCGCGACCGTTTCGGTAGGACTCAGGCACGTTTATCATGGTCGTGTCAGTCGAGATCGCCCCGGTTTCGATGCCCGCGGCAAACACAATCGGCTTGAACGTCGATCCCGCTTGTCGTTTGGCGAGCGTCGCTCGATTAAAAGGGTGCGTGCTGTGACTGTATCCACCCACGATTGCTCGAATGGCGCGCGTTTTCGGTTCAATGGAAACCAGGGCCGCTTGCAGCCCCTGATCCAGGGTGAGTATGTTGGAGGTGTCGACGCCATCGCGGGCATTTTCCAGGTTAAATCGAGGGCTCACACGAAGCACATCACCCACGCGATAGAGGGTATCGACCGTTTGGCCTTGTTGAACATAGCGTTCCACGGCGGAAAAGGGTAGGTGCATGTCGCCAAGCCCCACATCGACCCGATATGCGTGGTTTTTTAGGTCTGTCCCCGTGACGACGCCCAGGACGATGCGGCCGGATCGCAATCCCTTCTTGGGCAATTTCTTCCGCAGCGCTTGGACGTACTTGGGGATCCGTTCCCTGGACAGCGGCTTGCGTTCAATGGGTTTCCACAAGCGGTATGTTCGGTCCAATTCCGTGAGTTTCTCGGTCACGGAGGCTTCCGCCTTGCGTTGCATGTTCGTGTCGATGGTTGTCCAGACCTGGAGGCCGCCGCGGCGAATCAGTTTGCTATCAAATTTCTCTGTGAGAAGCCGCTTGACCATGTCCACACCGTAACGGCCCAACCCAATATGCGGCTCCCGTTCCGGTTTTGGTCGAATGGGTTCTCTTTTGATTTTCGTTGCGAGCTCTGGTGTGACGTAGTCGAATTTTGAAGCCATCTGGTCGATGACGAAGTCACGTCGTTGTATGGCTTTTTTCATATCGCGAAGCGGACTGAATCGTTCCGGGGCGGAAATCAGGCCGGCCAGGAGTGCACATTCGTTGAGAGTGAGAGATTGAAGATCTTTGCGAAAATAGAACCATGCGGCCTCGACCACACCATAGCGTCCATGGCCCCAGTAGATCTGGTTGAGATACAGATACAAGATCTCGTCTTTGCTCAGTTTTTGTTCCAGCTTTCGTGTGAGCACGATCTCTTCCAGTTTCCGTGCAAAGGTTCGTTCTGAGGTCAGGTAGAAGGTTTTGGCCACCTGTTGGGTGATGGTGGACGCTCCCTGGCGGATACGTTGATCGCGAATGTTGGCGTACATGGCGCGCATCATGCCCCAGTAATCCAAGCCCGTGTGTTTGTAGAAATCGGCGTCTTCAGCGGCCAACACGGCATCCTTGACGATTTTGGGGAAGGCTTCGAAGGGCACCACCGTACGGCTCTCGTCGCCAATCACTGCGAGTACATCGCCCTGACGACTGTACACACGAGTGATTTGAGCTGCGTTTGCCACATAGTCTTCGGGCTCGAAAACCGGGGGAAGTCGGCTCTCAAAGTAGAGAACGAGACTCCAATAGCTCCCAATAGCGAGAACGATACCGATCAACGACAGGATGATCGCAGCGCGAATCAGGCGGACCCACCATTGCCGTTTGGGTTTGTCCTTTTTGGCTTTGCGCTTCCGACGGTCTTTGCCGGGAGTTCGCTCATCCAAGTTCTGT
>CAUZBV010000467.1:0-3534 GCA_963578115.1 Myxococcales bacterium | reverse complement strand
GCCCGCCAGCTACACCAAGTTCGGCGCCGGTTACTACCAAGACGAACATTTTTCCAGCGCTCACTGGATGAATCGTGCGCTGTTGTTCCACGTCTCCCACGGTCGCCGCTATTGGATCGGTCCCTGGGCCTATGAGATCCCCAAACTGACCAGCACGCTCCTGCTGTCCGTGGGACACAACAGCCTGGACACCCTCTTTGAGAGCGCGGACGCCACCGAATCCACAGGGCTTCATGCCATTCGAAAAGGCGCCATTGGCGTCATGGGCACCGTGTGGGTGGGCCGACCGGCCAACCCCACCTACTTTGACGCCATGACCTATCTGCTCACCAGCGACCACTCGGTGGGCGAGGCCTTCCGCCTGTCGTACCAATGGGTGCCGACCGTTCCCATGGCCGGCCTGGACATCACCCACGACGCCACGTACGTCGGCGATCCCACGCTGCACATCCGTCAACCCAACCCGTTGTCGTTCATCGCCGACCAAGATGGCAACGGCCACCACGACCTGCTCGATCTGACGGCCAACCCGGGCAGCACGACCACCCTACCCTGCACCGATGAGAGCCTCTGTACCGCCAACGATCGATGCATGGAGGGCGTGTGCCTGAGTGACGATCCCGTTTCCTGCGACGACGGAAACCCGTGTACCAACGACAGCTGCCATCCCACAGACGGCTGTATCAACACGATCACCACGCCCTGCGAGAGCGGCTAGAGCGCGAACTCCTGCCCCTGAACCCCAATGGAAAACCCGCGTTTCTCCACGGTTTTGCGCGCGTCGCTGCTCGGATCAAGCGCCGGGTTGGAGTGGTTCAGATGCACAAAGATCACCCGTAGCGTCCCCGCGTCTACCCGGGACTGAAGGCGATCCATGGTGTCGACCATCAAGGGATGGCCAATCTTGGTGAGGTCCCGTCCGGGCAGCTCGTCACCCGAGTAAAACGTCCCGTCCAAGAGCGCCACGTTCACATCCGTAAGTACGTCTTCCATGGGGTGGGACCAGGCATGCCAGGGCGAGGTGTCGGGGATGTAGAGCACCCGCTGCCGGGCGCCGGCCATGAGATAGCCATACGTGTCCGTGTATTCGGCCCGGTGGGGCACGCCGATGGGCGTGACCTGGATGCCGTCGGACAAGGACACGGGCTCGCCGGATGTTTCCACGTTCAGGGCCAGGTTCTTCTGGCTGATGAGCCGATCCCACGGGGCGTTTTTGGTGAGGAAATCCCCCATCTTCTGGCTGCACCAGACGGGCAGCTCTTGGGTGTTGACCGCTTCAAATCCCAGGAGCGCCAGGCCCAGGTAATGGCCGATGTGGGCGTGGGTCAAAAAGACACCGTCCACGGGCGTACGATCCACGCGGTTGGGCTCCAACGTGCGCACGTCGGACAAGAGGGCCAGCTGCTGAATGATGTCGGGGCTGGCGTCCACCAAATAGGCTTTGCCGGCGGTGGGCGCGATGATGCCCAGGCTGGCCACCCCGCTGGCCCGATTGGGATCGGTGCGCGCGGCCGTGCAGTTGGTGCACGAGCAGGCGGCGTGGGGCAGTCCCCCGTCCTGGGCAATACCCAGGATCCGAACGCGCGGTCCATCCACGGCCGATGGGTTGTCTGCTTTCACGGGCACCTCCTGGACTCCGGTGTGCAATGCGCCGCTGCATCCCCACAGCAGCAAGAGCAGGCCCACACCCCGAATCCCTCGTTTCATGGGAGCAGTGTATCGCGGTGGAATACAGCGAGCAATCGCCCTGCTCAGCCCCCGCCGAAAACACGCCCTTAGGGTCCACCGACACAGGACAGCCAACTCTCAATTCATCCATTTTCAACGGTCGACTCTTTTTGGTAGCCTGTGTGTATATTGATCCCCTTGGAAGAGGACCGCCGCGATGAGAGCCACCGATTGGTCGAAATTGTGTCTTGTCATGTTCCTTCTCATGGCGGGTGCCTGTGGCTCTGACGACAAGGAGACGTCGACGCCTACGGACACCGTTGAAGTGACCGTGCCCGACGACACGATCGACGTGCCACCCCCGCCCAGTGATGTGCCGCCGGTTGATACAGCGGACGCCCAAGACGAGTGCACGTGCCACGCCACGGAGCACTGCGACGACAGTGGCGCCTGTACTAAGGACGTCTGTGTGGAGGGAGCGGTCACCTGTGAGTCCAGCGAAGCCGTCCAGATCTGCAACGAAGATGGCTCGGGTTTTGAGTTGGTCCCGTGTGATGAAGGAGACACTTGCTACCTCGGAGAGTGCACGAAACCACTGTGCGATCCCGAAGATCCGCCCACCTGCGAAGAGGGCCAACAGAAAATCTGCAACGGCCTGGGGTTGGCTTACAACCTCATCCCATGCCCCGGAGGGATGGCCTGCAACGAAGGTCAGTGTGTCCCCATTGAATCCAACGTCATTTTGCTCTTGGATACCTCGGGCTCTATGAACGCGATGAATCCCCAGGGCGACATGCCCAAAGACTGTACGGGGGAGAACTGTCCACCGTGGGAGTGGCCAAGTTGCGACGATGCGACCGTTCCGAAGACCCGCCTTGGGAAGGCCAAGAAAGCCCTGCAGAGCGTATTGGAGGGCGAGGCGACCGCGTCGGTGCGAATGGCACTTCAACGCTTTCCTCAGATCCCCAACATCTACGCCTTGGCCGGCACGCCTGCACCCAACTGTGCTGGATACATGAAAGGGATGACCTTGTGGTCGGGCCATCAGACCACCTCCCACGAGGTAGACCTGGAGGTTCTCGAAGGGCCCAGCCTGTACCAGATCATGCCCGTACCCTTCAGCGCGGACGGCACACCGAGTAAGGACAGTATGCTCCCGTGGATAGACTTTCAGGAGGACTTCTCCATCTCTGAGAAGAACTGTGGCCTCCTGCCGACCAATTGCCCGAGTGAGTCGGGTCAGTTCAAAGCCTGCATCAGCGGGAAATGCGCCGTTCAAACCATGCCCGAGCTACGCGCTGATGGAGAGACACCGCTCGGCCGAGGTCTCTTTTACGCCGGTGAGATCATTCGCCATCTGGTGGTCGTGGAGGGACGCGCTTGCGCGGCCGACGCGGACTGCGGGTCACCACACTATACGTGTGTGTCGGGCCAATGCCGCGATCCATACCGGGCCTGCCGTCCCAACGTAATCGTGATCTTCACCGATGGCGCCGAGACCGTAAGCAACACCATGGACAAGCTCTCGTCAGAGGTATTTTTCCATCCTCGGATTCAGGCCAAACGCCTGCATTATGGCTTGGCTTGCACCACGGATTCCGACTGTTTGAACGGTGCCGTGTGCCACGAGAGCGTGTGTCGGATCCCGGAAGAGGGAATGCCCAAGAGCACGCTTCAGGCAGTGGACGAGACGAAGTGCTACAAGGGGGAGATTGTGGATGATTCCCTCTGCAACCCAGCGCCGGCCATGGGGGAAGCGTGTTGCCGCCTGGAAGGGGTTTGCCACCGCACGGATGTCCCCTGCGCCAACAACGATCCCTGCTTCGAGAAGTACAAGTATCCGTGCGGGCCCGCACAGACCTGCTC
>CAUZBV010000466.1:0-3550 GCA_963578115.1 Myxococcales bacterium | reverse complement strand
ACTGCTGGAGGGCGATCTCACCCAAGACCAAGACACGTTGATCACCATAGTCCTAGGTCAAGTCGCCCCCGTCCTGTTGGACGCCATGATCAGTTCCATACAACTACCAAGCTTCGATCTGTCCAGTGTGGCCGGGTTGCCCGCTGGAACGGTTTGGTCGTTGACCAACGGCGGCGTCGATCGAACCCAACATCACTTTGTGTTTTCGGGGAGCATCGGGACGAAATAAACGGCGTTCTCACGAACTGATCAGCGCAGCCATCGCCAATTGATGGGCTTCCTGAATCTGCGCCTCCACAGGCCCCAAACTCCAAAAGCTCGCCCCGGATCGCGGTGTCCTAATCACACACGCATCACCACAATCCGTTGTTTGGGAACTCCCCAAACTCCGCTCCACCAGATGGACAATCGTTTCACGGGGACCGCGGTAGGCACGCCACGCGTTAACACCCAAACGGTCTGAGGCGCCGCCATCCCGATAGGCCACACCATCCACCGTCACCGGCGCAAACAAATAGGGTACCGCACAGGAGGCCGCCACCGCGTCGGGCAAGGAGCCCGATGTCAAAAGACAATGACTGCCATCGGCTCCACATACCCCCACCCCGAAGGGCCGCTCCAACGCCTTGAACGTGGGCGGCAACATGTCGCGCAAGAATCCCAAGAAAGAACGGGTGGAAAACGCCCCTCGCCAGATCGCCCAATGGGGCCGTAACCACGCCACGGGGCGTTTGGTGGTCACGAGTTCCGTGATACGCGTCGTATCATGTCCGGCGGCCCACAAGGCCCCAATAAGGGCGCCCGACGAGGTCCCGCAGATCCCGTCGATCGTCTGTCCGCGCTCCTCCAGGGCCCGGAGTACACCCAGATGCCGAGCAAACGCCAGGAAACCGCTGGAGAGGACCAAATCCATCGTCTATTTTTCGTCTTGGGGTTCAAACGAGAGCGACGCTGAGTTCACGCAAAACCGTGTCCCCGTGGGTTGGGGACCATCGGGGAACACATGCCCCAAGTGGCTGTCGCATTTGCGGCATAGAATCTCGACGCGTCGCATCCCGCCACTGTTGTCCTCGGCCGTCTCCACCGCGTCCCCCGGCAGCGACTCATAAAAACTGGGCCAACCGCAACCGGAATCGTACTTGCCGTCGGACGAAAACAAGGGCTCTCCGCAACCGACACAGCGGTATTCTCCCGGGCGTTTTTCGCTGGTGTATTCCCCGGTAAAGGGGTGCTCTGTCCCCTTTTCTCGGGCCACATGGTATTGGAGTTCGGTTAACTCTTCGCGCCATTGCTCTTCGGTTTTCACCACTTTGTCCGACACAACGCCTCCATTAAGACAGTGGGCTGAGTGCCCTGCCTTGAGGAAGAGTAACCGCACTCCATTTTCACCGCAATCCATGGATGGAAATTCGACAACGAGTCGCCGCAACCGTAGTCTGGTGCATGTCGAGCTCACACTCGTTCCCTAGGAGAACAACCATGAAGCGTCTCTTGCCTGGCCTGGTCCTACTACTTTCTGTGACCGTCTTGTCGTTTCCCTCGGACGCGCTTGCCACCTGTATGACCAACTGCGAAGCCGTACCGACACTGCCCGACTGCTCCACGCCGCCAACCGGTGAATGGCCCTACGGGACGCTCTTTCACACCACCATTAAATGCGAGACCTGCTGCTCGGCACCGGGTGGACCGTCGAACTGCGAACCCGAACCGGTCAATCTGGATTGGATCCAAATGTGGAAAGACGGCAACGACATGGGGGGCGTGTTTCACGAGCTCGCGACCCAATGCAACCAGATCACGATGTTCGACTTTGAGCCCATGCTCGACGCGGGCTCCTACCAGCTCTTACTCAGCAGTCCCCAGTCGGGGAACCTGATCATCGCCTCTTTCGATGTCCCCACACCCGAATGCACCACCAACGCCGACTGCACCGACTGCAAAACCTGCAACTCAAAGGGCACTTGTGAAGACGTGGGACTTCCGGCCTGCACCACGGACACCGACTGTGGCAAGGACGCAAAGTGCGAAGTCGATGCGGCCAATTCCTGCAACAATGCGTGCATCAACATCATCCCCCCCTGCACCAGTGACGACGACTGTGGACCCTGCGAAGGCTGTAGCAGCAGCGGAGAGTGCCATACGATGCCGTCTCTTCCACCCGAATGCGGCACCGACGAAGACTGCGAGGAGGGCGCTACTTGCGTGTCGGATGACTGCACCGCGTGGTGCGAGATGCCCGATCCCGGCTGCACCACCGATGAGGAGTGCGGTTCGTGCAAGGTGTGCACGGACGGCCAGTGCATCGCCACTGGGTCTATCCCCTGCACGGAGACCGAACCCTGCGCCGATCCGACCATGACCTGTATCGTCGACCCGACCGACCCCTGCCAAAACAAGTGCATGCCCAGCCAGGGTGAAGATACGGGCACCGGATCGGATGCGGGCAACAGCACCGATACGGGCACCAATACCGATACGGGCACCACCACCGACACCAGTGGGACCAATAGCGGGTCCAGCGGCGGCTGCGCCCACAGCGACCACGTTCACGTTGTGCCCATCCTCCTGCTTGGACTGGCCCTGGTCGGCTTGGCCGTGCGCCGACGCCGCCGGGCCGTGTAGTCGAGCGAGTCCACTGTGGTTAGAACGTCATGAAGAGTGATCGCCTCTGGCCTGTGTTGGCATGCGTGTGGCTCTTGTCCTGTGGCGACTCCACGTCGGCCCAGCCCTCCAAAGACGTTCCTTTGCCCGACACCAGTGACATCCCAGACGACGCGCCGGCGCCAAGCGATGTGCCCCCAACCGACACCAGCGAAGTGCCACCCGCCATGCGCCCTGTTCCCATGAAGGAAGTGGGCAATCCCACCCACATCGGAACCCAACCCATTCGATTTACCGACGTGACCGACGATGTGGGACTTCCGGATCTCTTGGGCGAAGCGGTGGCCTTCGTCGATTTTGATCTAGACGGCTGGCCCGACGTCCTCAGCGTGGCCGCACACGAGCTGATCCTGTACCGCAACCTGGGCGGGACATTCGCACCCGTCAACGAATGGGTCTTCGACGGAGAGCACACTATATTAAAGAAGGTGAGTAACGGGGTGTTCGCCGACGTGGACAACGACGGCGATCTGGACCTCTACGTCGCATCGTCCTCACAACCCGACCAGCTCTTTCTCAACAAAGAGGGCGTGTGGTCGCCCGCACCAGCGCTGTGGGACGTGCCCCCTTCCCTCTTCGTGCAAGGCGTGCACTTTGCCGATCTGAACAACAACGGCTGGTTGGACGCCTACGTGACGACCGGTGGCAGCATCCACAAGATGGACGCAGGCACCGCCGTGGCGCCGGGGTACGCCGGTAACCCCAACACCCTCCTACGCAACAACGAAGGCGCGGGATTCACCGACATCACCGCCGCCTGGAACGCCCTGGCTGGAGACAACTCAGAGACCTTTGGCGCACTCTTGGTCGACTTTGATCGAGACGGGGATTCCGACGCGCTCGTGGTGCGTGATTATCTCACAGACCATTACTTTCGAAACGATGGCAC
>CAUZBV010000465.1:0-3557 GCA_963578115.1 Myxococcales bacterium | reverse complement strand
TGAACCCAAGCTCAAGCGGGTCTGCGAAGAAGAGATCATTAGCTGGCTGCTCACCTGGCGGGGCGAGACCTATTACTCAAACAACTTGATACGCCCGATTCAGAAAGAAAAGAAACAGATGCAACCCTACCTGGAAAAGGCCAGTAAAGGGGCGCGGTTCTTCGTCCACATTGAACGTACAAGAGCCCGATCATTCAAAGGACGCGTCGACTCCTACCTAAAGAAATTGGGTAAGAACGACCATTACAAGGGCATCAAAGAGTACGAGGTCACACTAGAACACAACGAAAATTACTGGTTCGTGCTGCTTCGAGCCGATCCGGTGTGCAAAGCTGGTTTCACAAAAGACAGGGTGGGACGTTGTGTGGCGGCACCCAAGAAAGGCCCAACCGCAACCATTGAGGAGGGGTTCGAGGCGCCGTCATCGACGACCCCATTGTCAGCGGGTTAGTTGATTCGGCACACGACGACCGTCAAGTAACGAGCCTCTTCCAGGGCCAATGGGACCGGATGATCCGGCCCCGCGCTTCGAATCTCCATCAAAGTAATCCGTCGCCCAGCCCGATGCGCTGACTCGCTCAACATGCGAAGAAATGTTTCGTTGTCCACCAGTCCCGAACACGAACACGTCATCAAGAGACCTCCCGGGGAGACATGCTCAATGCCCGCTGCGTTGATGGCGGAATACTTTCGGAGTCCGTCCTCTATGTGTTGACGCTTCCGAACCAACTTGGGTGGGTCGAGAACCACACAATCAAAGCGCTCCTCGCCGACCCCCTTGAGGTAACGCAGAACATCTTCTTTGAAGAAACGTGCGTTGTCGATTCCATTGCTCTCCGCTGTCCCGGCGGCCACACTAATGGCAGGTCCGGAGCTATCGACACCGATCACAGAGGTTGCACCGCCCCGAGCCGCATTCAACGCAAAGCCCCCGGTGTAACAGAAACAATCCAATACACGGCTGCCAGCAGCCAACGTTCGTAGAAGACGACGGTTGACCCGTTGGTCGGTGTAAAAACCCGTCTTTTGCCCCTTTCCGGGCTTTAGGCGCCACGAAATGCCGTTCTCTTGAAACTCCGCGAACTCCTCCTGGTCGCCCCGACCGAATCGATCACCCGGCGCGATGGATTCGAAATTGGCCGCATCCTCGGGTACCGACACCTTCGCACGGGTCGCATCCAGCGCATCCAGAACCAAGGGAAGCCACTGGTCTGCGGCTGCAGTGGTCACTTGCAGGGAAAACAAGTCGCCCAACTGGTCACAGATGATGCCGGGCAGACCGTCCCCTTCGCCATTAATCAAACGAAACGCGTTGGTCTCTGAGGAAGGCAGCATGATTCTTGATCGAAGCTGACGCGCTCGATCCACGCGTCCTTGAATCCATTGGGCCAATGGCAATGAATTGACGTCGTTGTCGAGCATACGAACAGCAATCCGAGCCTGAGGATTGTACGTACCGACACCGATTATTTGGCCACCGGCGTCCAACACATCCACCAAATCACCCGGCGCTGGCGACGGACCTTCCATGGAATCAATGGCCCGGCTGTACACCCAGGGGTGCCCAAGCCAGATGGGACGTGCGCGACCGGTGTGGAGACGGATCTGTGCTCGTTTACTCTTCGCTGTCATCCGCTTCCGCTTCCGCGACGTCGGCATCATCGTCTACGTCCGCTTCCGCAACGGGCTCCTCCGCCTTCGCATCGTCGACCGGTGCGGCCGCTTCGCCACTCTCATCGGACAGTGCGACCGCTTCGCCACTCTCATCGGACGGTGCGACCGGTTCACCACTCTCATCGGACGGTACGACCGCTTCGCCGCTCTCATCGACTTCGCCCTCAAGGCCCTCAACAGCCTCAATGCCCTCAAGCTCATCGTCTTCTTCGACTTCAGCGACACGCTCCACACCCACAACGATTTCGTCGCCACTTAATCGAAGCAATCGAACGCCCTGCGTGTTGCGTCCTATGGCACGCAAATCGGTGATGTTGAAACGAATTATTTTGCCACCGTCGGTCATCAACATGACTTGGTCGTCGTCAACGACTTGGAGGGCAGCGACCACCTTGCCATTGCGATCGGTGGTCTTGATGGTGGTCACACCGCGCCCGCCTCGCTTGGTGATCCGGTACTCACCGGTGGGCGTGCGCTTTCCATACCCATGCTCGGTCACAGACAAGATGTCCTTGGCCGGATCCAGCACTTCCATACTCACCACCTGATCTTCGTCTCGCAAACGGACGCCGATCACGCCACGACTGACGCGGCCTGTCCCTCGGATTTCCGTGTGGGGGAATCGAATCGCCTGACCATTTCGGGTCGTCAGCATCACATGCTCGTCCCCTTGAACGACGTTCACGCTGATGAGGTCATCACCCTCCATGAAGTAGATGGCCTTAAGCCCATTGGAACGAACACGGCTATAGGCCATCGCGTCGGTCTTCTTCACCAACCCCAAACGGGTTGCGAAGATCATGTAGGTGTCTTCCGTAAACTCACGCACCGGCAAGATCGTCCGAATGCTCTCGCCATCGTCCACTTGAATCAAGTTGACGATGGGCTTGCCACGTGCGTAACGCCCCCCTTCCGGCAGCTGGTGCACCTTCAAGGTGAATACCCGGCCCATGGACGTAAACAACAACAACGTGTCGTGGTTTGCCGTGGAGAACATGTCACGGACATAGTCCTCTTCCTTGGTCCCGGCACCAATGCGGCCCTTCCCCGCGCGCCGCTGTGTCTGATATTCCCGCAGCGGTGTTCGCTTGATGTAGTCCAAGTGGGTCACGGTGACGACCATGTCCTCATCCGGGATGAGATCTTCATCGCTCAGGCCCAGGTCCGCCTCCACTATTTCCGTACGACGATCATCACTGTATCGGTCACGAATGACCGTCATTTCCTCGATGATGAGGTTGAGCAATTTCCGTTCGTCGGCCAGCAGAGCACGCAATCGTGTGATCTCCACCTGTACTTCTTCCAACTCCTGAAGGATCTTGTCCCGCTCCAATCCCGTCAGGCGCTGGAGACGCATGTTCAAGATCTCAGTCGCTTGAATGTGACTGAGTTCAAACTCTTGCATCAAACCCGCACGGGCCGAATCAGGACTGTCGCTTTGTCGAATCAACTCAATCACACGATCGATGTTCTCAAGCGCTTTCACATAACCGAGAAGAATGTGCTCTCTCTTCTCTTTTTCGCGCAGCTCAAAGAGACAGCGTCGCGTCACCACATCCCGGCGATGGTCGATGAAGTGCTGGAGCAACGCTTTGAGGCTCAACACCTGAGGACCATTATTGACGATCGCCAGGTTGAGGATCCCAAAGGTGGTCTGAAGCGCTGTCATTCGGTACAGCTGGTTGAGTAAGATTTGAGGCATCGCGTCCCTTTTCACCTCAATGACAACGCGCATACCGTCCCGATCCGACTCATCGCGGAGATCCCGAATGCCGTCGATCTTTTTGTCTTTAACCAGTCCTGCGATGTGTTCAAGCAAGCGCGACTTGTTCACCTGGTAGGGAAGTTCCGTGACAATGATCTTCTCGATATTGCCGTTTTCG
>CAUZBV010000464.1:0-3559 GCA_963578115.1 Myxococcales bacterium | reverse complement strand
CATTCTTTCTTGCCCAAAGAACCTTTGAAGGGCTTGAGTTGTTTGCGACCAACATCCAGCTTGAAGCTGCCACAATCCACCCCTTTTGCTTGGGTCTTGAGGAATGAACTCACGCCTCCACCCATACTCTTCTCGGTTTTTTTCAGTGCTTTTTGACCTTGCTTTAGCGCCTTCTGAGCAGCCTTCACAGCTTTCTTGGCCTGCTTGACCGATACTTTTGCGGCAGCCTCTCCATCGGTTCCCTTCATGGCTGCGAGCATGGACTCTTGCGTCATCTGCGTCGTTTGCTGAACCGAAACCGTCTCTCGCAACGAGGACACATTTTGTTGGGCTGCTTCGACGGCTGCCTGCAACTGCGTTTGGACTGAACCGCTGTCGATAGAGATGTCCACATCCGCCCGGACCATCTTGTGGCCTTGCTTTATCTTCCCATTAAGGTTCTTCCAACTATCTAGGCGCCAATTGTTGATGACCAGCTTGAGGCTCCCTAATGTCTTGGTCAGACTCGCCGAAGTAGCCGGCAAAGCCTCCGTTGTCGGAACGCTGGTCGGCGAGTTCCCTGCAAGTTCATCAGCGGGGATCCACAACGTCTTCTTGTCTTCGGCGATCAGCACATGATCGCCCATCATGTACAGCGCCTGTACCGCTGTGACTCCTTTGCGAGTAATACGCTGCTGTATCTTGGACGATCCGGCCATGGGCACACCTCGCAAGAGGCTCCCTGGCCGTTTGAGTGTGATCAAAGGACCTGTAACGACGCGATCAGCGCCCAAGGGACGAAACGAAGCATAAACTTCGACTTCCACATCCGTTGGATCGGTTTCCAAGAACATCTGGACCGGACAAGAACTGCGCGTGATGGTGTAACGCTTACGTTCACTGGGCCGTAGTGGCCACTCTGAGAACTCCTTTTCTTTGGCCCATCCCCCAACGCCTTTGTTGGCAAATGGATTCCAAGAACGAGACGCATCGGCTGCGGCGTAACACACTCGTTTACCGGTCTTGGATTGGAACGTGGCCCAGACGTACACGCTGTCGCTTTTCAAGACTTCATTACTTTGGTTCGTCACTTCTACGGTGAGACCAAACCCAAAGAAGGGACCTCGATGCCGTACCGAACCAGTCTTGTATGAGTTGTCCACCTTTCGAAGCGTCCATTTCTTAAAGTTGGGGGAGTAGAGCCGAAAGTCTTTGATGACCACTTTGAGTTTGCTTTTCCACTTTTCTGAACCATCTGTGGTTCGCTTGGAACGGGATTCCGGGGTTTCAACATCCCGGCAAACAGACCGTAGTCGTCCCAACACGTCGGCGTTCACGTCGACACCGGGCAATGCTGGTTTCGACACCTCAACAGGGTTCCGTTCTTGTGTCGAATTGTCATCCGAGACATGTTTTTGTTCGATATTTTTCTCGTGAATGGAGACTGGATCGTGGACCGAAACCGGCGTGGGCAAAAGAGACGAATCATCGGTACTCTGACAACCCAACATCAATACGACACCAAGAACACCTATGCAGTGAATCCGGACCATACTACCCCTCCATCGAAACCATAAAACATGTCAGATTATGAGTCGAACTAGTACGGTATCATGAGGGTTAACGACCCGCAACGCGCGGAAAGTGGATGGACTGGTTCGTTATCGGATGGCCGCTCGAAACCGGCCCAAGAGGCTCGCATAATCAGCACTGTCCATGTCCGAAAGGTCCATCCGAGAGGGGGGCTTTTCTACAAGAAGCGTGACGGATTGTAGCGCAAGTATCGGTTCCACGGCTGCTCGCTGGCCTTTTCCTTGCTTTACCGCAGAGGCAAAAGGCGGAAGGAGACGCCGTATTTCATTTCTTAGGACCGCTTTCATCCCATCGGTCAGCGCGGGTGTTCGGTCCAACCATGTGCTTGTCCACAAACCATGCAAAATCGAGTAGGCCTCCGATGAACGTCCCGATTGGCTCAAGATAACGCACAGGCGTGCCATGACTCCCGTAACGGCCGCATTGGCCTCTTCGTCATCGTTGGTGTTGAGTTTTCGCTCAAACCGACCCAGAAAGTCCTGGAGTTTCTGAATCAAGGAATAGAGTCGTTTTCCGTCGGATCCGCGCAGCACTTTGGGAAGCGTCCGTTCGTCCATCACCGATTTTAGTTGGATCACAAAGCTTCGAAAATCCTCATAAAATACAATGCGTTCGTCCGTAGCCAACCGCTGTATTGAAATCAACATGGCGGCAAAGCTGCCCGAACGAATTTTCTTGGAGATGTCCTGGTATTTCCGACCCACAACCCGCCGATGAATGATCGCGGCTGCTTCAAGCTCGTCGACAAAGGGCCTCAATTTCTTGTGCAAGCGCGCCGCATCGTCGACTTCACCGTTGGACACATGATCATCAAAACGATGAAGCAAGTCATCGCCCGACACGGGGTCCAGTCGCTGCACTGTGGCACCATGCGTGACGAGTAAATGCCGTCCTGACCAACGAATCGCGCCTTTCTTGAGCACGTCGGATGCCAATGTGCCTACGCCCAAAGTCTGTCCAGTGGCCGCCAGAAACGTGATCACAATGGGTGCGCTCTTGCCCATACGAACAACCAAGAGTTCCCCATCATATTCCGTCTCCGGTGCGTCGGTTGCATTCCGGTCGAAACGCCAGAGTTCTTTGCCGGTGCGAACATTCTGTACCACCAAGCTTAAGCGTTTCGACACAGTGTACGGACGCATCCACAGATAAACTCGTCCCTTTGAAACCACGGGGGGAAGAACGAGGCGAAGACGTTTCCGCCACAGGGGTTGGCCCGTTTGCGTATTCCAGACCCGCAACGTGCCATCGTCTCCTATGATCGAGGGTTGCCACAGAAAGAAATAGCCGTCGCCGCCACCTCGCAAAGTTCCTTCGTTCCGGACACGCCTTGCGACGATCCAGCTCGCTATCTCTTTGCCATCCTCAGGGTTCACCGAATAGACGGTGTCCGCTGCCATCCCAGGCCACCAGGCCGTCAGTCCTTTTTCACTGACCAACAATCCAGCCGCCGGTTTTTCCGCTCCAGCGGGACGGAATCGCCAACGAACACGTCCGGTTCGCTTGTCGAGACCCAGGAGGGAGTAGGGAGCTTGACCCGATGCGATCACAATCATCTTCCCCGATACACCCAGCCATTTGGCGTTCGGCACACCAATCCACACCGGCCATTGCTGCAACCCACTCGTGGCATCAATCACCATCAAGTTGTCGTCGCGACCATCGAACCCTGTCAGGTAAATGGACTTGGCGTCCAGTCGGCGTATTCGCGTGTTGCAAGCCGAATCCGAGTAACAATTCAGTTGAACTTGCCAATTCTCAGCGCCCGTGTGCGGATCCAGCGAGTACAGTTGATCGGCTTCCACCAACAAATCCTCTGAACGATGATGGATCGTGCGAATCGAGCTTGTTTTGGACGTGAAACGCCATCGCTCCATGCTCGAATCAAGGCTGATACCGACCAGATGCTTGGCCCCCAATTGCAAAACGACCAAGGCATCGGTCTGAATCACATTTCGAATCCCGAGCTGCGCGTCACTTCCCGACA
>CAUZBV010000463.1:0-3568 GCA_963578115.1 Myxococcales bacterium | reverse complement strand
ACCCACCGTACATTTGCAGACATTCGCTCACGATCTCATTGAGTCCCTCCGAGCAGTACACCTTACAGATGGCGCATTCGGTCGCGTATTCTTCGATGGGCCCCATCTTTTGCTTGCCTGTGGCTTCTTCGTCCAACGGTCCGATGGATTGGCTCAACTTGTCGATGAGTCCAGCACCTCGATAGGATGCGGTCTCCATGGCGTAGATTTGCGCCGCCGCTTCAGCCACCTTTTGTCGAAGCGCGCCGAATTCGATGACCGGGGTGTTGAACTGTTTTCGCTCCGAAGCGTACTCAATGGCACAGGTCAGAATGGTTTTTGCACCCCCCGTGACACCCACAGCCAGCGAAAGGCGACCCACATTGAGGATATTGAACGCGATCTCATGGCCACGTCCGATCTCGCCGAGCAGGTTTTCGACAGGAACGAGCGCGTCTTCGAAGATCAACTGCGTGGTCGACGAGCCGCGAATACCCAGTTTGTGCTCTTCGGCACCGGGTGAGAAGCCCGGCGTGTCTCGGTCGACAATGAGGGCGCTGAAATGATGACCCTCATCGTTTGCGATTTGCATGAACACCACAAACACATCGGCGAACGCGCCGTTGGTGATCCATTGTTTGGTCCCGTTGACGACATAGTGCGTGCCCGCATCGTTCAAAACGGCGGTTGTTCGGGCACCCAATGCGTCCGATCCGGAGCCCGGTTCACTCAAGGCATAGGCGCCAATTAATTCACCGGTGGCGAGACGCGGAAGGTAGCGTTCTTTTTGTTCCGCGTTGCCGAAGTATACGATGGGCAGCGTGCCGATTGTGGCATGGGCTCCATAGGTCACCGAAAACGTTCCATACATGGCCATGCTCTCATTGACCAAGCTGGTCACGGTCCGCGGCAAGCCGAGCCCACCCCACTGCTCGGGGATGCCCGTCATGTACAAACCCAGCTCGCCACCGATCTTAAAACTGGCGATGAGTTGGTCGTAGTCTTTCTTCTCCAACTGTTCGATGTAGGGAATGATCTCCTTTTCCATGAAATCGCGCGCGGTTTTGCCGATCGCCACCTCATCTTCCGTAAAGTGCTCCGGGGAGAAGATGGAATAGCGTCCTGCTGGATCGATAAGGAACTGACCGCCGCATGGAATGGTGGTGCCTAGCTTCGTTTCAGACATGTCTACTTTGACCTCCGCAAGAAAATGAATGCTCGTTCATTCTCCTTTAGCATACGGGTTTCCGAAGGGTCAACAAGCGTTTTTTGGCGAGGAGAGTGCGCTACGGTGTTGGGGTAGGCGCGGCGGCCGGGCTGGGCTCCGCTGGTTTTTCCTTTTCGCTAGGCGGCGTCTCATCGGCGTCGCCCGCGTTGTCAGCGGGTTTTTCGATCGCGCTCTTTTCGACCGGTGGCACGTTCACGCTGGCATCTTCTTCGGGGACTGGAGGCAGGTTAATTTTTGCGACCGGCTGGAGAATTTGAGCGTTTGTCATGAGACTCAGCAAGGGGCTGTCTGCTGACAAGATTAGATTCGTACGCTGCGTCAGGCCGTGTTCGTACAACTCCAGTGTCTTGATAAACTGGAAAAACTCCGGTGACTTGTTAAACGCATGGGCCTTGATCATGATGGCCTTTGCGACGGCCTCACCTTCCAACAAGCGTACGGTGCGGTCTCGAGAACCGATGATTTCACCCGTTTGCTGTTCTTTTGTGCGGTCAATAATACCGGTGCACGTCTTCCCAACCTTGGTGTAGGAGGCGATGTCTTTGCCCCGATCGGCGCTGATCTTTTCGATAATCTTGTGGTGCACTTGCGGTGAGTAATTCAAGTACTTGAAGTGCAAGTCGAGGATTTGGATACCGAATTGCTGGAGCAATGTCGAATTCGCGTTCTCCAAAATCGATGTCACGATTTTCGAGCGAAGCGCTTTGGCATCGATGTTCGTTACCGTCCCAGAGCTCTTCAACTTCGTATCGTACTCTCTCAGCATGCGCTTGATTTCGGGAGAACGCTCCGGCTTGCACTCGTCGTAATCCTCAAAGAGGTTGCTGAGGTCCAAGGCGGCGCGCGCTTCGAAGTTTCGTCCGGTGTCCCGCACAATGGATGCCAGCTTGTGTTCCCGAACCGAGGCCTGAATGCGCGCTGTAACGATACTGTCCATGGACGCATGGGCACGTTTATCGGTGCCGACCGCCTTGTAGTAGCGCGTGGGGCCTTGTTCGGAGGGATCGATTCGCCAACGCGCAAAGACCACGAAATCAATGGGATTGAGCTCCGCCGTTTTGGTTTCCTTGCCAATGTCGTCCCATCCGCGGACTCGGCTATCCAAGTATCGGGCTTCCTGGACGTAGGGGACCAGGAAGTACAGACCTGGCTCTCGTTTCTCATCGACCGGATCACCGAATTTGGTGACAACGACAAATTGGTCTGGACGGACAATATAATACGATTTGGCGACCGTGAGGATCGCCAAGAGGACGAACACGATGACTACGATGGTGCGTATGCTAGGGCCTTGCGGTTGCTGGCTCATTGTGAACCTCCAGATGTCGTGCGGGCGGTGCCTTTGGTGATGCCGGCGCCAAGCTTGCCGGAACCGAACAGATCCTTGAGAGGCAAGAGTTTCACGATACCCGTTCCACCCCCCTTCTCATCGATGATGATCTTCTCGTCCAATGACCGGAACACATGGGTCATCGACTGCAGATACATCCATTGGCGCGTGATGGCGGGAGCCACGTCGTATTCCTTCAGCTTGGCGAGAAAAGCCGACGCCTCACCGCGTGCGTTTTCGACGATTTGCGTCAGGCGTTTTTCGGCCCGACCAATTGCGCGCGCCTTTGCTTTTTCTTCGTCACCCAGAATCGTATCCTTTCCGGCTTGTGCATCGGCGAGCTGCCGCTTCACTTCCGCCACGGTACGGTTCAGGTCATCAAAGGCTTTTCGTGCGGCGGTGGGCACATCGGTTGATTTGATCGTGACGGCGGTGATTTTCACCCCCGTGGGCACTTTGTCTCGCAACGAATACTGTGTGGCTTTTTCAGTCGCCGTCTCGATCTCTCGTTGTTTGGTTGTGAGGACTTCATCGAGCGAATAGTCGCCGATGACTTGTCGCATAATGGCACGGGAGATATCGCGGATGGTCTCTTCGCGGTCTTTGACTTCAAAGAGCCAAATCCGGGGATCTTCGATCTTGTAGACCACAGACCATTGCACATGAACAAGCATCAGGTCGCCTGTGAGCATCAGTGATTCGCGATCAAACCCTGCATCGCGAACCTTACTCACCTTTCCTGGCTGGCTTCGATAGCCAAATGCGAGCGTGTGCTGTCGGGCCACCGGAACCTTGAACACTCGGTCCACGATCGGGATCTTGAAGTGGAGACCCGACCCGAAGTTCTCGGCCAATGGTTCGCCAAATCGAAGTACGATCGCTTCTTCTTCCGGTTCCACTTGGAAGAACGAGCCCATGGCTCCTATGGCCAAGACAACGAGTATGACTGCGATGAGAATGATGCGCAGATTGCGTTTAAGAGGTTCCAATAATTTTCTCGGGTCAGGAAGGTCGTCGCCTCCGAATCCTCG
>CAUZBV010000462.1:0-3568 GCA_963578115.1 Myxococcales bacterium | reverse complement strand
ACGGCGGCACAGTGGTTCCGCCCAAAGATGACGAACCTGGTGATGAACCGGTCGACGAGCCAGGCGACGAGCTCGGCGACGAGCTGGGCGACTGTAGTGAGTACGAAGACGTCAACGAAGACGTGTGCCGGGAAATCTTGAACAATGAAACCGGACACACCACGGTGGTGGACGTGCAAACGGTCGTGAAGTGCATCGCTGCACTGCGCGCCGGTTGTTTGCCCGAGGACATCGTTGAAGTGGGTCAGTGCGGCAACGGCAAAGTAGAGGGGAGCGAAGAGTGCGACACCTCTGATCAGGGCTGTCGGCACGTTTCCTACTGGAATGGTACATCCCAACAGTACCGATGCAATGCACAGTGCAGATGTGTTCCTCCAGGGCCTCCTGGGTTTGAAAAGCCCTTCAATCCACACAAGTAGTCCGCCTTCTTTTTCACCGGGCCGGCGGCGGGTTTCCCCGTCGCCGGCTCTTCTCACTGCGCGTCACTGTGCGACCTTCCTCACCGAGGCCCTCTCCGGGCGTACCCCCCCGAAAAAAAAACCTCTTTCCGATCAATTCCTCGTTTCCCACTCGTCTGTCCTTCAGAGATGGGGCGCGTCGAGCGTCTTTCAAACGAAAAACTTGAAGGAGAAAGAACATGAAAACGAAGCGAAGCAACCCAATCTTTTTGGCGGTCAAGACACTCAACACGTTGCTGGTGGGGCTGGTGATCAGCTTCAACGCGTGCGCACTCGACGTGCCTGCCGATGAGCGCGTTATTGATCTGCCCGATCTGGAGCAACTCCACCCCGGCATCTTTCAGCTCACCGATGAAAACAACGACCCGAGTGCGGTGGCGAATCATCTCTCCATCGCCGGGGTGGATTTGGCCCAACAACGCGTTCAAGTCGTCAATCGCAGCGAACAAGCGCTGGAGATTCCCTTCTTGACCGTCTGGTCCCGCACCGATGAGAACACCTTCTCCGGTACGGTGGAGCCCCATGGTGTGGTTGAGATTCCCTTGGCGCTTGCGGCGGACGCCGATTTTGTGCTGATGGCCGTGGACGAGCAAGCCATTCGCTATCTGGAATACGGTGGTGTCTTCATCGACGTGCCATGCCGAAACGACCTGTGGGAAGGCGGGGCGTTGGCCGCTCCGGCCAATGGCGGACACATCGACGCAACCAAGCCGAGACATGGGCCCAGTCCCGCCAACGCGAACGTTTTTGCGGTGACCTTGGGGAGCCCCGTCCAGAGCGCTGAAACGGTCTCTGGGGTGTCTCTGTCCGCCACCCCTCATGACGCGCGTCCAGTAGAAGACAAAAAGCCCCACGCTTGGGGCGCACCCACCACCCACCCTGTGCAGTGCAACACCGGCACGACGGGTCCAGTCTGCGGGGTCAACCGGGAGCAACAACCTCCGCTTCGTTGACCATCTCCTATCCCGGGGAGCCCTGCTTGGGGGTGGAGCGGTGGAGTCCATGTGTTCGGATTCCACCGCTCCATCCCCTCTTTTCTTTCCTGCTTGGGAGATCCCCTCCCTCGTCATCAAGCACTCTTCCTTTTCACCCTTCTTCGGCCCCACCGCGAACCGTGGTATCCTCCGGCGCGAAGGAGTCGGCTTGTTGTAATCGGTGACAACACCGGCAGGCAGGCGTGCTGGATTGGATCATGGTTGAACACGAGATGCAGTGGATTCGGGTTCACGAACCGGCGTTGGGGGATCGGGAAGCTGAGGCCCTGCGGCAATGCATCCTCGATGGGCACGCCGGTGGCAACAGTCCCATTGTTCAGGACTTTGAGAACGCCTTCGCCCAATGCATGGGTGCGGACCATGGGGTGGCCACCACCAGCGGTACGACCGCGCTGCATCTGGCCTTCGCGGCCCTGGACATTGGTCCGGGCGACGAAGTGATCGTGCCGTCGTTTACCTTCGCCCCCTGCGCTGACATGCCGGCCTTGTGTGGGGCGAAGATCGTGTTCGTGGACAGCGATCCGGCCACGCTGAACGTGGACCCACAGCAGGTGGCTGAGGCGATCACCCCCGCAACGCGTGCGGTGCTCGCCGTCCACATGTTCGGAAACCCCTGCGACATGAGCGCGTTGAGCACCTTGTGCCGAGAGCGTGGCCTTCGGCTTGTGGAGGACTGTGCGCAAGCCATCGGGGCCGCCCATCAGGGGCGCCGTGTGGGCACGTTCGGTGACGTGTCGACCTTTTCGTTTTATCCCAACAAACACATCACCACCGGTGAAGGGGGCATGGTCCTCACCAATGACGCCGGCTTGGCAGAGCGTACGCGGCGTTTGCGGAGCCATGCGCTCAATCCAAGCCCAGCGCCCCACTATTCGCACGATGAGGTGGCCTACAATTATCGGATGCCGGCCTTCTGTGCGGCGGTGGGATTGGCGCAGCTGGAGCGCTTGGAGACATTCTTAGAGCAGCGAGAGACGGTGGCCGCCCACTACCGATCGCGTCTGGAGGATGTGGCGGGGCTCACCTTTCCTACGTCGACTTCGGGGACAACGCGTCATGCCCATTGGGGGCATGTGGTCTGTTTGGATCGCTTGGCGGCTCCCCTGGCTGGGGCGCTTCGTGGTCGGCGAATCGACACCAGGCCGCTCTATTATCCTTTGCATTTGCATGCGGCCTATCCGGGCCCTCGCCCTTCGTTGCCCGTGTGTGAAGAGCGCTGGGATCGTGGTTTGGTGTTGCCCTCGGCCAGCACATTGACGGAGACACAAGTCGAACGGGTTTGCGAGTGTCTGCGAGAGGAGTTGGGTAGAACACCGTGACCATTTCCGTAGTACAGGTGGGTTTTGGCAGCGTTGGCAGACGGCGGGCGGAGATGCTGGAGGCCGACGCTCGGGTTAATCTGGTCGGTATTGCCGACATTGACACCGATGCCCGCGTCAAGGCGGCGGCGCGCTATGGGAGTGATCGGGTGGAGGCCAACTACCAAACGTTGTTGGCAAGGATGTCCCCGGATGCGGTCGTGGTGTCCACACCGAATCACTTGCATTGCGATGTGGCTCTGCGCGCGCTTGAGGCCGGGGCCCATGTGTTATGCGAAAAGCCTCTCGCCATCAAAATGAGTGATGCACGCACCATGGCGCAGTTGGCTCGTTCCGAGGGGCGCATACTCAAGTTGGGCGCGAACCACCATTTCTTTCCCGCTGTGGTGGAGGCGCGGAGGCTGTTGAAAACAGGCGCTCTTGGCGCATTCTTGAGCGCCGAAGTCGCTGTTGGCCACGGGAGACTGGCCTCTTTGCCCAAGTGGTTGCGGGACGCCACCACCTCGGGGGGAGGCACACTCATCGACAATGGTTCGCATGCTGTCTTGCTCGCATGCAAACTCTTTGAGGCCAGCGGGAGCGTGCCAACGCGCGCCGGTTGTGAGCTCCAAGTGAAAGAGGGTGTGGATGTGCTGGCCGAAGGATATGTCGAAGACTCCGACGGGCGCCGCATCGATATTCGGAGCACCTGGATTGGTGACGAGGGATATGAATTCCGGGTGGTGATCCGAGGCGAAGACGGGGTGTTGATGATTCCGGATCCAGGAACATTGATGCGCGACGATCGCGCCTTGCC
>CAUZBV010000461.1:0-3581 GCA_963578115.1 Myxococcales bacterium | reverse complement strand
CCCCACCGTGTGGCCAATCTCATGTTCGAGCACGCCGCCAAAGATGCGACGAGTCAACTCCCAGCGAAGGTCATCGCCCTCCATACAGACTTTGTCTGTGAGGGTTCCCGCTTCTTGTTGTGCCCATTGTTCTTCGGTGCAGAAAAACTCTTTGGCCAACCCGTAGATGTTGTCATCCACAAATGCGCGATCATACGCGCAGGGTCCGCGGGCCATGACCTTATTACGATAATCTCGCTCCTCCATCACTGCGGAAGAGGTGGCCCAGCTCACGGGGCTCAACTGTTCGCGCAGATCCTTGTCCAATGCCTGACCGGGAATCAGACCACCACCGGTCAGTCCCAATCGCACCTCTTCATTGATCATCAGATCTTCGATGTACGTGCCGCGAATCTTGTCCATCCGCGCTTGCGCGTAGCCTTTGGATACCGTTGGAAGTTGGTGGAAGAGCGCTTTGCGATAGTTCTCGTCGTTCAGAAATTGGAGAATCTCTTTGTTGTCCGCCAAGGGATCGGTCATGGGTGCAATGACACCGTGCCGGTCAAATTGGCCGTGCTGCGCAAAGACCTGCTCCATGGATTCCACATCGGTGGGAAGATCCAACGAGCCGTGGGCCCACCCGCCGGAATTATCCATGGGGAGCGGATCGCCTTTGGCCTGGACATAGTCGCGAACGTATTGACCGGTAATCACGTCCGTCGCGTCCAGCTTTCCGTTGATCAGGTCCACCAGGTCTTT
Organism: Myxococcales bacterium; assembly: GCA_963578115.1. Classification (GTDB taxonomy): domain Bacteria; phylum Myxococcota_A; class UBA9042; genus CAUZBV01. Next base: position 2,843 of record CAUZBV010000461.1, on the reverse strand, counting down.
CCCATACTGACCATAGGTCAACGTGGGTGCACCGTATACGTATGCGGTCGCCCAGAAGAGTTCACCGGTCTCGGGATCGCCGGCCGAAGGACCATAACCCAGGGGACTCGCCGCTTGGGCTTCCGCCACCCAGTACATGAAGTTGAAACGTGCATCACCGATCTTCTTGAGCTCGGTGGGGGACGTCACAAAATTTTCGTCGCCACAGGGGTTGTAATGCTGCCCCTCGGCCAACGGCTGCTGGGCCTCGACCGCGTACGGGTTGCTTCCCACGGTGGTGTAGCGTCCATCGTGATACTGATGGGCTTTGGCGACGCTGGCGTCCTTGTCCCCTTGATAGTTGGCGCTCGTCGCCCCAGCGTCGTATTGATTTTCACAGACAACGAACATGTCCGGCAGGTCATTAAAGGTCTGCTGGTAGTCCACTTCCATTTGAGCAGGCCAATCACCACGCCAACCGATGCAACGACCTTCGTGCAGGGTGTGGTAACAGGTGACATCGCCTTGTGCGCCTGCCTTGATGACGGTCACGCGCTCGGTGTCGTAGCGCGTCTCGACATAGCCAGACAAAGCGCCTTCGTTCAAGCCCTCGACGACGCGCACACCGGTGATGCCCACGTCCACAGCACCCGCGCCTGGGGCCGCGTGCATGAATCGCAATCCGGTCTTCATGCTGATCTGAGTGCCGGCCACCAGCAACTGGTTGCCGCCCACAAAGACCACCAGGTAGTTCTTGCCCGCCTCGAGCGGTACCGGCGCCTGGGCCACCTGAGTGCCATCGACCTCAACTGACAGAGTATTTTCTGAGGTGTTTACGACAACCCCTTGTTTGACCAGCGTGGCCGGGTTGTACGCAACGTCGGCCGCTACCGTCGTCCCCGTCGCTGTTTTCAGCGTGGCGGACGCAGCGTTCGGTGACGCGTTGACGAAGCGGATTAGGCATTCGCCGGCGCCCACTTGTACACCCGCAAGATTGTCGTCTTGGGCACGAATGATGCCGTGACCACCCACCGCACTCTCATCCGGGTAGATAATCGCCGTCAGCCCCCCTGGACCACCGGTCATAGCGGGTTGGGAGACCTGGCCGCCCTTGGAGCCATCCTCATTCTTGTAATGGCATAATCCATCCGTCGAACAGAGTTGACTGAGACCACAAGGATCGTCACTGCTGCAGGACACGCCTGATAGACATTCGTCGCCTACAGCCACAGAGCCCGCTGGGCAACCGTCCGCAGAATTGGCCGGGACCACCTTGGCAACGGAGATGTCGGCATCCGCGATTACGTCGTCACGATCACTGACACAATCCGCGCTGCTCGAGCACGGTTTCACCCAATATCGGCTGTGCTTCTCCAATGTGAGAAGGTTGGCAACCGTCGTCTTGAATAGCTTGGACCACTCCTCGGCGCTCTCATAGAACGTTTGGATCACTTCTTCATGCACATAGGACGACCGGTGATAGACGATGGGCCTGAGACCACGCGTTGAGAATGGCTTCAGAGTCGCCGTGGCGCAGTAACCATCGCGCATCCAGTGGTCCTTGTAACACTTGAGCGACTCGGTATCGAGGACGATGCTGTCCGTGCCACAATCCGAGTCCTGGCCACACGGAATCTGCGCGCCATTGTCGTCCAAGATCGCTTGGTAATTCCAAGTCGTCTGCCAAAGGTTCCAACGCTGGGCTTTGTAATCCCGGGCCGATTCGGTCAGGTTCCACAGCTCGTCATAGGCATGGCGATCGGAGAGGAAATAACCGAATTTATCCATATGCTCGCCGTTGGTATAGACGAACGTCTCGTAGTCTGGAGTGGCTTCCGCCTGTTTGAAGCTGTGGCGGACCTTAATGACCGACCCAGCGCAGTCTTTGTTGGAGATGCCATAGGGGCTGCAGGCATAGCCCTGCCAGTCGGCGCCCGACGGGGGCATGTACGCTTTGGTCACGAAACTCACGTAGTCGCCTGTGAACTCGGGCAAGTCCGGATTGTTCCCTTGGCCCGGTGCGGCGAGATAAGGATCTTCCCCTTCTTGCACATAGTGATCGACGGGAGAGAATTGCTTGGTCCCCGTGGGGTACCCCCAGTCCAAGAGCATGTTCGCGCCCCAGTCCACACGCATGTACATCCGAGCGTGCCAGACACGGTCGGTGGTATTCTCCACGATCACATTGCTCTGTTTGCCTGTGGAGGCACTGTAATCGCGAATGACGTCGAAATGCGAGGTGATGGGGAACATGGCGACGGGCTCACCCACCCAGATCTCGACGAATGTGTCGGAGTTGCCTGCATCCCAGTAGTTCCGAACCTTCTTGGTCTTGTAGGGCTTTTCGGCAAACTGTACCGTTTCCACCACCGGCAGGACCAAAAGGTAGTCTTCCTGGATGTCAAACATGACTTTTGCGCTGTTGCCAAAGTTCGTGTTGCCGATGAACCCTTGGCTGGTCTGCTGAGGGACATCGATCATCGTCTGCATGTAGTACCAAACGCCTGTCAGTTTGGACTTTTCCAATTTATTGGTCTGCGTCCGATCGATGTCGCCCACTTCCTCTGCGCACCCCACCAAAGCGGTGGTGCACACGAGGGCGAGTGCAGTCAAAAGACCCGTTGCCAGCCGGCGAGATAGTCCTCTACGAAGATCCATGCCTTTTTTCTCCTGATATTCCGATTCCACAATTAGCTTCGTTGATTGATTCATTGTCTGTTCCTCTCCCTAGAAGCTTCCCGCCACGTCCAAATAGAAGGACTGGCGGTTGGCCGCACCGTTGGTGGTGTCCCAGAAAGGGAACCGGAAACTTTGATTGTCTGCTGTCTTGGGCGTTTGTTCCACGGTACTTCCGAGAGAAACGC
>CAUZBV010000460.1:0-3585 GCA_963578115.1 Myxococcales bacterium | reverse complement strand
CTTCCGAGATGTCCACAAGAAGCGGCGCGATCACCGTGCTGTAGCTGCACAACTCCGTGTGGATGTCGAACCAATCCCCATCCGGTGTCGTCTCGGCCTTCAGGTCCTCGCCCGTGCAGATGTCGTCAGGAGCAGGCGCCTTGTCCGACCAAGGATCACCGGCCCCTTCCACCGGCACAAAGGCAACCATATCGACCAAGGCCGTAAGCACCGGCACCACCACTTCGACGATGTCGGTGCCATCCGCAACATCGGGTGTGTTGACATCCGGGGTGGGCACGTCGGGCAGCCCATGTTGATGGTCACCATGATGATGACCCTCTTCGGAACAGGCGGTCAGCGCCAAACAAGCCAACACAATGAGTGAGCGTTTTCGCATGGTGCTGCTTTGGTAATCATCCAGCGCCCACTTGTCAAATAGCGTATTGGAACCCACCGCTTGGGTCGTGGTAGGATCCGCCGCACGATGTTCCGGTGTGGACCCATATTTGTCTTGTTCGCGGCGCCCGCGCTCCTGCTCTTTGCAGGCTGCGCGCCCGAGTCTCTTCAGAATCCGTCGGACATCATCATCCCGACCCAATGCCAGACCACCGCAGCCCTGACGCTCTACGAACGCCGGATTGAGCCGTTGGTCAATGGCACGAACGTCTCCAGCTGCAATCAATGCCACCTGTCCGGGATGGATCTGTCCATGTATGTGCGAGAGACCCCCTGCCACACCATGGGGTGCCTGATTGAGAACGACTTGGTGGACCTGCAGGACCCTGCATCCAGTGTCGTGCTCCAACAGATCCTCAAAGCCGAGCCCACCAGCGAGCTCATCACCGGCGAGGTCATCCAAAACGAACACGACGCGTTCCTGGAGTGGATCGAGCATAGCGCTGACTGCCACAACACCGCCTGTGCTTCGCTCAAGAATCCTTGCGGTGCGCCGGGTCCGTCAGGGACGCCAGAGCCCGGTACGCTGACTCCCCTCGGCACCTGCGATGAAGACAGTCTCATCGATCTCTTTGACGAACGCGTCTTCCAGTGGCGTCTGCGCTGCCACGGATGTCATGAAAATTGCGACAAGGACAAAGCCATCGCGCCCTGCTGGCTGGTGTATTCCTTCGACAAGGACGATCCCGGAGGCCGACGGAACGCGGCCATGCTCACCATGTACAACCTCATCGGGCTGGGCGCTGTGGACACCGGGCAACCGCTCCAAAGCACCATGTTGCTCAAGCCCCTAAGCGAAAAACTCGGGGGCATCGCGCACGGCGGCGGGGCCAAGATGTTGAGCGTGGCAGATTCCGCCTATCAAGACTTCATCGTTTGGTTGGAGCACTACGGCGCCTGCTACGAGGGCGAGATCATCGAGAAGCCCACGGTCTTCATCGATCTGCCCAAATACGGCCAGAAATACGCGTGGGATGAAGCCATTTGGCTTCAGGGCATGGCCGAGGATCCCCAGGACGGTCGCCTGCCCGACACCGGGCTGATCTGGTCTCTGCACGACACCGGTGAGATCCTGGGCATGGGTGAGTGGCTTTATCTGGATCCTTTGCCGCCCGGCAAGCCCATCCTGACCCTGACCGCCATCGACAGTGACGGACACATGGCGACCCGCTCCACGCGCATTCGCATCAAGGCGCCGCCGGAGCCCGAACCACCGCCCGAGGAAGCAGCATCGGATTCGGAAAGCAGCGAATGACTCAGGGGCAGGTCCCGCCGCAGCCGTCCTTTTGGTCGGTCAGCAGTTGGTACACATTGACAGCGCTGTCGCGAACCGCCCCCGTATAGACAAAGCGTCCATCGGGCGAAATCTGCACGCCGTTGGACCAGTCCATTCCCGGCAGGCCGGCAAGGCTGCTCAGGAGCGACAGGGTGCCACTCTCGGAGCGTTCAAACACGTTGAGCGCATCGGATATCCGGGCCGCCACCAGCACGTACTTGCCGTCGGCGGTCACCGCCACACCGGCCGCGTCGTGAAGGTTCATGTCCTCGTCTTTTACCGTTTGGATGTGGGACACAGCGCCGGTCTCCAGATCGCGGTCAAAGACGATGATGTCGTCCTGAACCGGGCTCGTGACGTAGACTGTTCGCTCGTCAGGCGACATGGTGAGCACCTCGGCACCCTCCATGTCCTTGCGCACGATCGGGTCATCACCCACCAGGTCACCCGTCGCCGGATCGCGCACAAAGTGTGTGAGCGCCTTGTCCACGTGGGCCGCCGTGTACATGTGTCTCGAGTCGGCGCTAAACACGATAGACTCAATGCCGTTGATCCCATGGGGCGAGCTCACGCTGCCGCTCCCGAGCGACCCGCTCTCGTCGCGGCGAAAATGCCAGAGGCAGCTGTCGCCAAAGAACTGGAAGTCGCCCACATACACGTCTTTGCCATCGGGCGAGGCCACCACGACCACGGGGAAGGAGGGCTGCCCACCGCAATGTTGCAGCATGGCGCTCTCTCGGTAGGTCAAAATCCCGGTGTTTGGATCCCGATCCAGGACGCGTACGGCGGCAAAATTGGCGTCCACGGCGAAGACCTGCTCGCCGCTGGGTCGCATGACGTGCACGTTGGTCAGGGCGCCGCCCCGTTCGTCTTCTTCCAGATCGATCCCAAAGGGTTTCACGTCGTCATAGAAGGGGATGGTCTCGGTGGGCAGCTCGGTGAGCCCTCCCAACACGGGATCGATGGCGAACGCCGCCACGTTGCCTTGGTTCCGCGCCGCCACATAGAGGTTCTTCCCGTCGCCGGACATAGAGATGTTGTAGGCCCCCGGCAAGGCCCGGATCCCGCCGATCCCCTGTTGCACGTATTGCGCCGCGTTGGGATCTTGAATAATGGTCACGGCGTTGAGCACCGCGCTGGCCACAAAGGTGCGCGCCGACCCCGCCACGACCGTGGTCAATCCACGGTGAGAGGCCGGCCAATTGGGCGGTGGGGGACCGCCGTAGCTGCTCAGATCGATGTCCAAACCGTCGTACTCCGGGCGCACCTTCAAGCGCCCAGCGGCGTCGAGCCAATGCCCATCGCGCACGAAGAACGCCGTGGAATACCCGAAGGGCGCGGCCACGATGACCGATTGGTTGTCCGGGCGGACTGCGAGACTCCCCGGATGTTCGGGCGGCGCCTCTTCTTCCGAGCGTTCGTCGTCGCCACCACCACCGCTTCCTCGCACCTCGCAGCCCACGGTCACTCGCCGATCACCTCGGGCGCTGGCCACCCACTCCACGTTCCCGCTCAGCGTGTTGCGCGTCAGGATGGCGATGTCTCGATCGCAAAAGCCCGTCACGTAGATCATCTGTCCGTCGGGCGTGATGGCCAGGTCGTCCGGACTGGCCAGTCCAACGTGGTCAGCCACCTTCGCCACCTCCTCCAAGCCCTCGTCGCTCACGCGCCATCCCCACAAGGTGGAGGTCTCATAGGCGAGCGCGTACACGAACTCGCCATCGCTGGTGAAGTGGGGCCGACCGATCCCCGCCATTCCTTCCCCGGCCGCAGCGTCTACTTTTTGAAGGCCCTCGGCGCTCTGTCGATAGAGGGTCAGGGCCACATCGTCCGTGGCCACCAGCCACTCGCCCGCGACGTCCAGGCCGTTG
>CAUZBV010000459.1:0-3585 GCA_963578115.1 Myxococcales bacterium | reverse complement strand
GGGGCCGATCCGGAAGAACGAGTCGACCCGAAGCCAGACACTCCCTAATCCTCGTCTCCCCCCGCAGATTTGATGGGCGAAGCGTCATAGCCACCGGAGATTGCCGTTTGATGCCGTGTTGAGCGGTCGCCGCCCGGTCCAAAGGCCTCTACAATGCCCGCGAGCTGCCCGGGTTGTGTCCCGGTCCCGTCCGATTCCGCGTCCTCGCCCGGCATGCTCTCCACGTAGAGAGAGTGGCTGGGGAAGGCGAAACAAACCCCGAGACCTTCGGCGAGACGAAGAATCTGGAGGTTGAGGTGACTGCGGATGCGCATGTCGGTGTTGTAATCCTCCGCCATGGTGAAGGCGTTCATGAGGATATCGAGCGAGGACGCGCCAAATCCTTGAAATTCCACGACATAATAATCCTGTCTCATACCCTCTGTGGCTTGGATGATGGCACGGACCCCCTCGCAAAAGGCCTGTACCTTTTCGGGCTTCGTGTCGTAGGTTAGGCCGAAGACGGTCTTGTAGCGGCGGTACTGGCGCATGCCCATGTTGTCCACGGTCGAATTGGTGACGAGCGCGTTGGGCACGGTCATCACTGAGTTGTAATAGGTGCGTACTCGAGATGTTCGAAAGCCCACCTCTTCCACGGTCCCTTCTACGTTGGTTCCGATCTTCACGGCGTCTCCCACCTGAAAGGGTTTGTCGATGAAGATCATGAGGGACCCAAAGAAGTTTGCGACCGTGTCTTTGGCCGCGAGAGCAAAGGCGAGACCACCCAGACCCAGACCGGCCAGGAGTGAGCCCACATCGACGTCCAGGTTTTGCAAGACGAAGATGCCCCCGATAACGGCGACCACCATCTTCAGAGACTTGCGTACGAGCGGCACCAGTTGGTCGTCCAGCTTACTTTCCGTCTTTTCGGCGCGAATGGCGAACACATCACTGACCATGTCCACGATACGAAAGCCGAGCCATACAAGACTTCCCGCCGCGATGAGGTGGACCACGACGTAGCCCAGCTTGAGCACCTTGGCATTGAGCTGCAAAATAGGCAGGCCAATCCATAAAATGCCGGCCACGACAAAACCGGACAAGGGCCCTGTGCATCGTGTGATCCCTCGATCCATCCACTCTGCGTCGAGCCGCTTAACCCAGCGATTCACATAGCGTGTAATGAACGCGACCAAGAGCATTCGGAGGATGCGGGCGACGAGCAGCAAGAAGAGGATTCCCAGAATCTGCCAGAGTTCTACGCTCATGAAGCGATAGCGGAACCAGGAAGGGAGCAAGTCGACGGCGTTTTGGAGGTCCCAGGGGAACGTCTCGCGGTAAAGCTCGGGGATACGTTTCAATGACTCGGGTGTAAGCAGCCAGAGTCCCTGCTCGTTACGGGCCCATGCAATCCCGCCCAAGTTGTCCGGAAACAAGTCGAAACGTGACACCTTGGCCTTGTCTTTGTAGCCATTATTGTCTGACAATTTCTCCATCACGACCCATAGATTTCGGCCGTCGAGGACCTTTTTCAGATCCTCGGCCAATTGAGGGGCTTCCAGCGTCGCGTTTCCGAGCTTGCGTGTGTCAAAACAGGCGGCCGCGTTGCCGGGATTAAATTGTTCATCCTGCAGCCAATACAGAAGGCTATGGACCGCCGCCCTTGGGTTGCTGCACTCACCGGTGCTTTCCGAGTCCTCGCTGGTACTGCTCTTCATTTGTTCCAGGATGTCTTTGAGAGTCTCTACCAAGGCGTCGTAATTTGGGTTGGTTGCGCCCGCTGCGGCAGCGCCGGCATCTTGGGCACGGACAGACGAGGGTGTACTGATCGCGCACGCGGCAACAAGGGCCAAGACCGTCACGATTGATCGCATGTACCTGCTCATTTAACATTCCTCCTGGTCGAACAAAACATCGTTGAGTGGGGTACATTAGGGCAGGGCGTCGAGGTGTGCAAGCCTCGAGTCCTTCGGTCGGTTTTTCGACGGCCAAGAGTTGTTCCTGTGGGCGCTCTCGTGTAGAAACGTGACGGGCTACAGTTTGGGAGGAATCCGTTTTATGCGGCGATCACAATACGGTCGGATGTTGGACGATTTTTGCAGGGGCGATGTGTATGACCACCCCTGGTCCGTGACCATTGGCGACGGTACGTTGGCCCTGTGGCAGTCAAGCTTCTTGGATGCGAACGCCTTGTATACGAGCAACACCTACGCACAGGCTTTGGGGTACACGGGTCGTATCGTTCCTCCTTCACTTTTGCTGAATTTGGGTCTTTCTTTCAGTGTGCACGACGTCAGCCAACAGGCCATCGCTCATTTGGCGTACATCGACGTGCGCTTCCCGAACCCGCTCTATGTGGGAGACACCTTCCGGGCATTGAGCGAAGTCATCGACACCCGTGTTTCCAAGACCAAGCCCGACCGCGGGACCGTCCATGTGCGAACGATTGGACTCAACCAACACGACGAAGTGGTACTCTCCTTCGAACGGAAGGCGCTCATTCGCGTCGGTCGTTTGGAAGGTCGGCCGGATACGCCAGTGAGAACTCTGACGGAGACGGAGATGGACCGCTTTGGGGAACTACCGTATGCGCCGGCCGTCGCAATGGCCCAAGCGGACGCTGGGAGTCCCATTGGGCAACCCTTCGTGTTTGAGGACTTTCAAACCGATGATGTCATCGCGCATGATGCGGGACGGACCGTGGGGGAGAGTGAGCATATGATGCTGACCACATTGGTTCGGAACAGCCATCCACTCCACTTCGACGCGGGGTATTGCAAGGAGAACTCCTTTGCGGGTGAGCGTGTCGTGTATGGGGGGCTCGTGCTGTCTTGGACTCTCGCGATGGCGTCGTGGGACACGGGCGGAAACGCGTTGTGGGAGATTGGGCTGGACAAGGGCGCTCACCCCGCACCAGTCCTTGCTGGCGACACGATTTACGCGGCGTCCAAAGTGATCTCCACAAACCCCACCAGTCGTTATACGGGCGAAGTTTGCTTCCGAACGGTTGGCGTCAAGAATGTTCATCCCAGTCAACTGATTGAGGGCGGTCGCGACCTCTTTACCGCCGAGCGTGACAAGAAGAACAAGAAAGACAAAGTGCCGGAGAAGGTCGTGGAGATTACCCGGGATGTGTTAATGAGGAGGCGCTCTTCATGAGGGGTGTGTTCCGAGTAATGGAGGTACGCTGCCGGTGATCGGAGACTTCCTTAAGAAAGGCGTTCGACTGGGCGCTGCAACCGCAAAGTTTCTCGCGAGAGAGATCAAGGAGCGGGTCGACAGTCGTGCCGGCAACGAAGAGTCTGTGGCGCACGATGTGGAGGACACACCGGCGGACCCATCGTCCAACGTGTGCGTGGTCGAGGCGATCGAGCTCAACGAGAAACTCGATGGGGCCGAGCCACCTGTTCTTTTGGATTGCCGAGACTCTGTGGAGTGGGAGGCGGGATACATCGATGGAGCGACTCATATCCCCTACGATGAATTGGAAGGATCCGTGGGTAAACTGGATCCAACGCGTGAGACGGTTGTCTATTGTTTGCATGGGATGCGGAGCACGGAGGTCGCGCAGTGGCTACAGACGGCGCATGGTTTCACCCGTGTTAG
>CAUZBV010000458.1:0-3588 GCA_963578115.1 Myxococcales bacterium | reverse complement strand
GCTCAACCCAAAGGTGCACACAGTGGCTGCTTCCATCCAGAAAATGAGGATCGGCTTGGAGTAGAAGTGTTCACCGGGGCCCTTCTCGCCGCCGAATTTTTCGCCCTTGTACCCCCACCATGGATGGACCCAGTCGTGGGTCTCCACCATGTGGCGTGTCACTTCACCGTAGTGGGTCTCCCAGGGATCCCAAAGACCAAACGAACCAATATTCGGCAGATAGAGCATGGCCGCGAGCGCCACGATGCCCAAACGAACTGCCCATTCGGGAGTCTTGCTGGGTCGTTTTAGGGCGGGCAACGTCTCGGGATTGTGGCTTAGGATGGGCAGTTGAGCCGTTGCCGGATCGAGCTGCCCATCGGGATCGTCGTGGACATCAATCGATCCACTTGTACGTTCGAGATCCATACCATTTGCTCGTTTCACTTCGAAGACAATGCGCCCAAAGGGCCCGGGTGTTATAAGTTTCGGGGTGAATGGGGTCAAGACATTGCCAATGAACGAAGAAGGAATCGAACACGTGTGCGGGCGCTTTCAATACGGTGTCATACTGCTTGCGGCCATTGCCTTTGTCTTGGCGGGGTGCGCCCAGGGGTGCGATGAAGCGCCCATGATGTCCGGGGTTGCGTCTGCTCCTGCTCCTGCTTCTCTTCCCTCTCGGCGGATTCTCAACGACCCGGACGGACTTCCGGAGCTCTTGCCGGCACCGCACGTTTCAATCTGGATTCGAAACGCCAACGACTGGACGGAACTCAAGTCATACGTATCGACGTTGGGGGTCCTCGACGAGATCCCGGTGGGCATGCCCAACTCACCACATTGGCCAAGGCTCCGTGTGATGCTCAAGACACCACAAGACCTGCCTTCCGATCTCCTAACCCACTTACGTGAGCACAACGTGCAGGGACACCTTGTCTTTTGGTACCCCGCCACCATGGTGCGTCAGCGTCTGATCGATGGAGGACGCGCCGGATTGTTCCGGGGAGCCTCCTGGTATTGCGACTCACTGCCCGTACTGGGGCCGGTTCTGAAAACGCCTCCTTTGCTGCTCTTGGGGGCGATCTCTACCCAGTCGTTTCCCATGGACGCTCCCATGCCCGGCGGCTTTCAAGGGCGGGTAGGCCTTGGGGTATCACCGCAAGGACTTGAGGCGGCACCGAAGAGGACGTCCCGTCCGGTAAAAGTACCGAGTGGCGATTCCGTTCGACTGTTGGTTCCGATGTCCGGTGATCTGATGGGAGCCGGTATTGATCAGGCGGTCGAATCGTTGCACGCGTTGGAGCAGCGCGGTGCAAGAGCTTGGCTGGCCATCGGCATACCGCTCAATGGCGTTCACGCGTCGGTCACGCCCGAGAAGTAGTTTGTTCTCGGCTGCAACGGGTTGCATTCGTGCTCGACGCTGGGTGGTCCGACGGTTCGCTGACAAGGTGGATGGACAAGCCTGGGTCCAGAGAGACACCCCCTGATCCAGATGTCATATTCACACCATTCTGCTAGAGCATCATTTCCGTGCAATATTCCTCAATGAAGAGGTCGTTGATCATGGTGGAAGCCGCGAGGCAAGCCAAGGCCCGATCGCCATAACGTCCTAACATTTCTTCATAAATTACCGTAACAATGTCGCCAACGGTGGTGCCTTCTGAGTACATCATTGTTTGACTCCTGAGTGAGGAAACGTCGAAACGCCCCACGCCAATAGTTGCTCCGAATTCTATATTGAGCAGGATCCGTGCCAGGTTCTTGGCGTATGGGTTGGATGCTTCCCAGTGTCTCGTTTGGGCCCAAAAACAGGTTCCGAGCTTGGATGGCAAAACCGTCAACTGTGTCAGAACGTTGACACTTCTGTGAATGACCGCCACACCGGGCCAAAGAGTCTCATTTTGGCTCCAGGGGATGCCACATTGGCACCCCTGAGCCGTGAAGGGGTCGGGCTATTTTCGTTTGGTTCGTTTGAGCCCGGCATCACGAAACAGCGCGTTGACTTCCCCCGCCTTCAGAGAGCGCGTCTGTCCTACGGGCAAGTCCCCCAACAGGATCGGGCCGTATCGCACGCGTTTCAATTTCAGAACGTTTCGTCGAAGCGTTTCGCACATGCGGTGGATCTGTCGATTTTTTCCTTCGGTGAGGATCATCTCGTACCAGCAATTGGTGCGCGTTGTCCGAAGCAATTCAGTGGGTGTGGGGCGAGTTTTGGTGCCGTCTTCGAGTCGGACCCCTTTTGCAAAGCGTTCAGGGATCCGCGGATCGGCGCCGCCCTGCAACTTGACGTGATAAATACGCGCGATGGCGTTCTCAGGATGCATCAATGCCTGTGCCAATTCCCCATCGTTGGTGAAGACAAGCAGTCCTTCGGTGTGGTAATCCAACCGGCCGACAGTGAACACCCTGGGGAGCTTGGGCGGAAGCAAATCAACGACTTTCTTTCGTCCTTGCGGATCGTGTTCGGTACACACGGTCTTGGGTGGTTTGTTCATGACAAAATACAGTGGCTCTAAGTCGCCCTGCACCTGTTGTTCATCCACCTGCACGTTGTCTGTGTCCGGATCGACCCGAGTCCCCAATTCGGTGACAACCTTGCCATTGACTTTCACACGGCCTGCCGCCATGAGTTTCTCCGCGCTCCGCCGACTGGCGATGCCCGCGTGGGACAGGAACTTTTGCAATCGGATTTTGTCGGTCATTAGAAGCCAAGCATCTCGGTAGGATTGCCCGTCACCCACAAGACCAGCATGGCGATCATTTTCACCGGCCACACAATAATGGGACCACCGTAGACGATGATGAGGAAAAAGGCGATGGGAACGAAATAGGGTTGGCGCTCGAGTTTCTCAAAGGCGAGGGCGCTCTTGTGGGGGAGCAGGCCCGCGAGCACGCGGCTCCCATCCAAAGGGGGGATGGGCAGCAAGTTGAACACCGCCAAGATCACATTCAGAAAGAGCATCGTTGCGATGAATTGAGCGACTGCACCGGTCACCCACCCGCTGTTCGATGTGAGCGAAAGCACGACCCCCATGATCAGGGCAAGAACGAGATTGGAGATGGGCCCTGCGGCCGCCGTCAAGAGCATGCCGGTCTTGGGATGCACCCCCGAATGAAAGCGACGGGGATCCACCGGGACGGGCTTGGCCCATCCGAAGAAGAGGCCACCCGAAACAATGAGCAGCGCCGGCAAGATCAACGTGCCAACCATGTCCATGTGGCTTATCGGATTGAGGGTTAGGCGTCCTTGTTCTTTGGCCGTGGGGTCACCGAGCCGGTAGGCAACCCAAGCGTGGGCCCACTCATGTACCGAGAGACTCAAGATCATCGGCACCAACACCAACACCAATTTAACCAGTATTTGGGCGTCCATTCGTTCCCCGGCGTGGATTGCCGCGTCGTTCTATCAGCGACAACCAGGAGCGTCAATACAAGACCGAAGCTTCATCCATTATGCCCGTGGGTGACATTGATCGTACATGCGGCGCAGCTCGGTTCGGTCCACGTGCGTGTAGATTTGTGTGGTCGTGATGTCCGCGTGGCCCAGCAACACCTGAACTGTTCTCAGGTCGGCGCCTCCGATCAATAAGTGGGTGGCGAAGGAATGTC
>CAUZBV010000457.1:0-3589 GCA_963578115.1 Myxococcales bacterium | reverse complement strand
GGAAGAGCGCCGAAATGGCGTCATGTCGCGCACTGTACTTCTTCGAATAGTCTTCGAATGTGGAGGCGGCTTCATGCAAGCGACCGCTTCGTTCGAGCAGCTCGGCGCTGGTCAACAACGCATAGGGGGCATCGCTCACACCTGGGAATGTTTTGGCGAGCATTTGATAGTGCAAAATGGCCTTTCTGTAGGCTCTACGTTCTCGATGGCCCTCGGCCAAGTTGAGCAGGGCAAAATGTCGCAATTGGCTCTTGGCAAATCGGGGTTCGGTGACAATGCGCCCAAATATACGGACCACAGCCTTCCATTCCTTGGCGTGCTGATAGGCCCATCCAGCGTTAAAGAGAGCCTCCTCTATCTTTGGTGAGTCCGGACCCGACACGGCTGCCCGCTCAAATTCCTCCCCAGCCTCGCGGTATTTCTCGTCCTGATAGAGGGCGTCGGCTTTGTCAAAAGACACGCCCAGCCGAAAGAGGTTCATCTCTTTTCGAAGAGACGCCACATCCTCCGGCCGCCCAATCCCTTCTTTTGCGACACGGTCGGCCCATTTCTCCACATTCACCCAGTCGTTCTCTTCCTTGTACGTGCTGATGATGTTTCGCGCCGCGAACGAAGCCTCTTTGGTGGTCGGCCACTGTTGGATAACTCCCTCCCACCGTCGCCGTGCTTCGCCGTAATGACGGAAATTGTAGAACATCAATCCGATTCGATAACTCTGTTGAGCGGCAAAGTCCTCATTGGATGGCCGTTCCAGCTTGAGCGCGACGTATCGGTCACTGTGGGTCGCCCATCGGTCCACGTTCTGGGGCAGGGTCTCCGGCTTGACGCGGCGAATGGCCGGGGAGCGCTTCTTCTCGTGAGCAGTCGGAATGGGCGCCCCCAGTGCCAACGTCTTCTCGGGAATGGTGCCTCTCTCTACCTGCTCTTTCAGGTGTGCTTCGAGGGCCTTGATGGCGTGGAACGCCGCTTCCTCCCGAATGACATCGTAGTCGGGCGATGCGGTGACGGCTGGGGTCTCATCGTCCCGCAGCGCCACGTATGCGGTGGCCGACTCAAGGAATTGATCGGAGTTGTAGTGTGTCTCCGCGAGGTAGTATCGTAATGTGTACCGGCTCTCCGGGTTGGCTTCATCCTCCAAAGTCGCTTCGATGAGCGCGCTCGCCTGAATAAACGCCCTCTTGGAACCCTTAAGCTTCGCGCGATCGTTTAAGAGGAGCGCTTGCTCCCGAAGCTCTCTCGCGGCTTTGAGTTTTTCCAGCGCTTTGTGTTTTAGGGTCGACGATTCAACATTGGGCTTTACGTTGAAGACGTTGGTCTCTCTTGTGGACTTTAACCCATGTGCTTTCAGCCAGGCCAGGGCCTGTGCATCCCCTTTGTCGGCTCGGTTGACGAGGTTCTTCACATTGATCACGTCAGCGCCATCTCGAAGTTTGCCGGGCCGCGGACCTTGGGCGCGGGTCTTGGGCCGAATGTTGGGGTTTACGAAGAGCATCTCGCCTTCCCCTTCCCGACCGAATTGGGGGTTTTGCTCGTAGCCTTTCCTTGTGGCTGTGCCGGCGACGCTGGTCTGCAGGTAGGGCCAGAGTTCGGCCGAGGTGATGTAGCCGTCCCGATCCCCGTCCGCGCCACCGCGCAGGGCAGCCAGCAAGTGGTAGGTGAACACGCCATGGCCACCTTCTTCATGGGCTTGCTCTCCGGCTGCGCCGGCGGTCAGTGAGATCTGTACCCGCTGGTTAACAATTCTTGTGTAGTAGTCCGGGGCGTCTCGGAGCACAGAAGATTTGCCCGAGCGGGTCGTCAGCGCCAGGCCCGAGTAACACGCATCGGCGATGTACATGACGTGTTTGGCCTTCACACGTTTCCGGAAAATTCGCTGAAGCCAGTCCATGTCAATGCCATCATCCTCGGCGTCTTCGGCGTCCACGGGCATGAGGTAGCCCATGGCTTCGTTCTTTTCGCCCACCGAGACGCCGTGGCCGGCAAAATAGATGATGACCCGGTCGTTGGCCTCGGCTCGTTTGGCCAACCATTTGGTAATCGCTCGTTTGATGGCCTTTTCGGTGGCCTTTTTGTCCAGGATGAGCTCGACCTCAAACCCGCGGGACTCCAAGAGCTTCGCGATGGCGTTGGCGTCGCGGACGGCGCCGCCGAGTGGGGGCATGTGCTTGTATTTGTCGATCCCAATCACCACCGCGTAGGACTTGTTGTATGGAGCAAAGGGGATCCCGTCGTGTCCGGCGCTCGACGTGGGGGAGAGCCGGACGGTCCCCCGCGTGTCTGTCTTTGGGCTGGCGGTCGCACACCCCATCAGGCAGAGTGCAAGGGCGCATAATGCCTTGGTGGTCCACGATCCATTTTGACGGCGACAACGGTCCATGACTGGCATTGAGTGTACCCGATGGACCGGGTGGATGGAAGGGGGACAGCGCGGGGATGAACGGGTGAAATACTGGCCATTCCGCGCAGGACCCTGCTCTTGTTTTGACTTTGTTGATGGGATAGGCTGGATTTCTCAATCTATAAGACCGTGAGGAGACGACAATGGTCGGCACAAATCTTCGTTTTGCTGGGAAAATGGTGTCCTTGGTGGGGCTGATGTTCGCTCTTTCCCAATGCACTGCTCATCAGATGCGAACCCTGAATGACCTCCAAGTGGAGATGGGTCCCGGCGAAGATGGTGTCGTCGTGGAGCCGATGATGCAACTCCAGGCCGAGGTCCCGGTCGCGGCCGACGGCTCGCGTGGCGACGTGAGCGAGACCTACAAGCTTGCGGCGCCGGCCACTGTGCTGATCCGTGGCGGCGATGGCGGGTTCGGTAGTGGCATCCTCATTCACCGGGCCGGCTGGGTGTTGACGAATCACCATGTGGTGGATGTGGCCCCGGACAAGAACGGCCACATCGTGGTGGATGTGGAGATCGGACGATTGGGCGCCTCGGGGGTGATGGAGCGCACCAACGAACACGCGAAAGGATGGGTCCATAAGTGGGATGCTAAGCGGGACTTGGCGTTGTTAAAGTTGGAGAAGCCGCCGCCCAATCTCGCGATTGTTGAGCTGGCCGAGTCCGGGCCGGTGCCGGGTCAAGAAGTGTCGTGTCTAGGGCACGGTAATTCCGGGCTCGTGTGGTCCATTAAACCTGGCAATGTCTCAGCGACAGGGAACATGACGGAGTTGTCCAAGCTGGTCGGAACGAGTTGCAAAGAGGCGGAGAAGGCAAACAATGCGCGGCGCTGTCGTTATGCGTCGGAGCGGGCGAATTATTGGAAGAACAATACGGGGAAGGTCATCCAGAGTACGTGTCATATTGTGGGTGGTGACAGCGGTGGACCGGTGTTGGGGACGGACAGCCGGCTTATCGGCGTCAACTCCTTTACGGTGCCATCCGGGCCCGACTGGCCTCCCACCACCTACCATGTCCACATTGACGAGGTGAGAGAATTTCTCGTGGATCCTCCCGAACAGCCGCTGGTTTACAAATCGCAAGCGAAGGTACAGAAGTGGTCAGAAGTGAAACGAAAAGTACTGGATATGTACGACGTCGACCAGGATGGCGTGTTTGATGTTTTGCGAGTTCAGGGTCCAAAAATGA